>NZ_JBFBGN010000004.1:0-112452 GCF_040684675.1 Streptomyces sp. NPDC089915
GCCACCCTCACCACGGCCCAGCCGCTGCCCGCCCCCATCGCGGGCGGGAGCTCCAGGACGCAGACCTACACGGTCTGCGTGGAGGCCTGGCGGGTCCCCCTCGGCATGCACGTGGAGACCCGCGGCGTCACCGCCACCTGGAACTGAGGCCCCTCGGGCAGGTCAGCGGAGGACCAGCCACACGGCCGCCCCGGCCATCAGCGCCAGCCCGAGCACCAGCATGGGCCAGCCGCCCGCCTTCGACCCGGACTCCTTGGGCCGGCGCCGCGAACCCGGCACGGACGGGGTGCGGGCCGCCTGGCCGTCCCCCTCCGCCACGAAGGCGCGGAACATCTGAGTACTGCCGGCGGAGTCGTAGGAGCCACCGGCTTCAGGTGAGTTGTGGTCTGCGGCCATGGCTGGACCCTAGCGGGTTTTCCGATTCCTTTACCGCCCCACCCCCCGAAATCATTTGCCTGTAGCAACCATGCTCTTCTATGGTTGCCCAAAGCAACGAGATGGGGGCGGTCCGGTGGCCACGCAGACGGCGCAGAACACCCGGTACGAGGAGCTGGCCCGCCAGCTCACCGGCATCGGGGCGGTCAAGCGCGACCTGGCCCGGGTGCTGCCCCCGACCTGCCCGCCCGGCGCCGCCGCCGTCCTCACCGTCCTCGACCGGCACGGCGAGATGCGGCTCAGCCGGCTCACCGAGTTCATGGCCGTCGACATCTCCGTCAGCAGCCGGCACGTCGCCCACGTGGCACAGCGCGGCTGGATCGAGCGGGAGACCGACCCCGGCGACGGCCGCTGCCGGATCCTGCGCCTGACCGAGGAGGGGCGCGCCGTGCTCGCCGAGCTCGGCGCCCGCTACACGGACGCGCTGGAGAAGGCCCTGGCCGACTGGTCGGCCGAGGACATCGACGCACTCAACACCCTGCTGGCCCGACTCCGATCGAGCTTCTAGGCAAAGGAAACACATGGCTACGACCACACCCTCCGGTGTGCGGGGAGGCGGCCAGTCGGAGACCACGTCCGACGGCGCGCCCATGACCCACTCCCAGATCATGAAGGCGCTGTCCGGGCTGATGCTCGGCATGTTCGTGGCGATCCTGTCCTCCACGATCGTCTCCAACGCCCTGCCCCAGATCATCAGCGACCTCGGCGGCACCCAGTCCTCCTACACCTGGGTCGTCACCGCCGCCCTGCTGTCGATGACGGCCGCGACCCCGCTGTGGGGCAAGCTGTCGGACCTCTTCAGCAAGAAGCTGCTCGTCCAGATATCCCTGGTCATCTACGTCCTCGGCTCCGTCGTCGCGGGCCTGTCCCAGAACACCGGCATGCTCATCGCCTGCCGCGTCGTCCAGGGCATCGGCGTCGGCGGCCTCTCCGCCCTCGCCCAGATCGTGATGGCCGCGATGATCTCCCCGCGCGAGCGCGGCCGCTACAGCGGCTACCTCGGCGCGGTCTTCGCCGTCGCCACCGTGGGCGGCCCGCTGCTCGGCGGCGTCATCACCGACACCTCGTGGCTCGGCTGGCGCTGGTGCTTCTACGTCGGCGTGCCCTTCGCGGTCATCGCCCTGATCGTCCTCCAGCGCACCCTGCACCTGCCGGTCGTCCGCCGGGACGTGAAGGTCGACTGGCTGGGCGCCTTCCTGATCAGCGGCGCCGTCTCGCTGCTGCTGATCTGGGTGACGCAGGCCGGCGACTCGTACGACTGGATCTCCTGGGCCACCCTGGCGATGACCGGCGGCGCCGTCGTCCTCGGCCTGCTGTTCCTCCTGGTGGAGTCCCGCGCGAGCGACCCGATCATCCCGCTGCGGCTCTTCCGCAACAAGACCATCAGCCTGGCCTCCGGCGCCTCGCTCTTCGTCGGCATCGCGATGTTCTCCGGCACGGTCTTCTTCAGCCAGTACTTCCAGCTGGCCCGCAACGAGTCCCCCACCATGTCGGGCATCCTCACCATCCCGATGATCGGCGGCCTCTTCGTCTCCTCCACGGTCTCCGGCCAGATCATCACCAAGACCGGCAGGTGGAAGGCCTTCCTGGTCTCCGGCGGCGTCCTGCTCACCGCCGGACTCGGACTGCTGGGCACCCTGCGCTACGACACCCCGTACTGGCGCATCGCCGTCTTCATGGCGCTGACCGGCCTCGGTCTCGGCATGATGATGCAGAACCTGGTCCTCGCCACGCAGAACCAGGTCGCCCCCGAGGACCTCGGCGCGGCCAGCTCCGTCGTCACCTTCTTCCGCTCCCTCGGCGGCGCCATGGGCGTCTCCGCGCTGGGCGCGGTCATGGCCAACCGGGTCACCCACTACGTCAAGGACGGGCTGGCCGCACTCGGCCCGAAGGCGGCGGCCCTGGGACACGGCGGCACCGGCGGGGGCGGGATCCCCGACCTCGACAAGCTGCCCGCACCGCTGCGGCAGGTCATGGAGTCCGCGTACGGGCACGGCGTCGGCGACGTCTTCCTCTACGCCGCGCCGAGCGCGCTCCTCGGGCTGGTGCTGGTGGTCTTCATCAAGGAGGTCGCGCTGAAGTCGAAGCCGGCCGCGCACTCCCCGGCCGCCGAGGGCGGCGCCCGGACCCCGGCCGGTACGGCGGCCGAGGTGCCGTCGCAGGGCTGAGCTGACCGCACGGCCCCGCGGGAAGCGGCCCGGGAGTGGACCCGAAGGGGTTCAGTCCCGGGCCGTCCTCGTGGGCCGGGGTGCGGGCGGGGGCGGGGCCTTGGCCTCGATGCCCGCGATGAGGACGTCGAGGGCCAGGGCGAAGTCCGCCTCCGGTGCCCGCCGGACCGTGCCCCCGCAGCCGTGCAGGGCGCAGCCGTTCAGGAACTGCGACACGGCCAGGTGGGCGCCGGTCCGGCCGGCGTCCGCCAGTCCGGCCGCCTCCAGCAGGCGGTGCAGGGCGGCGTCGAGGGCCCGCGCGTGCGGGCCGATGTTCGGGTAGAACGCGCTGAGCGGAGCCACCCAGGGGTGCTCCGCCAGCAGCCCGCGGTAGCCGCAGGCCAGCGCCCGCAGCCGGCTGTGCCAGGGCTCCTCCGGGGGCGGCCCGGCCGGCAGCCGCAGCCGGCCCAGGGCGCTGTCCAGGGCCAGTTCGAGCAGATCGTGCTTGGTGTCCACGTACCAGTACAGGGACATCGCGGTGACCCCCAGCTCGGCCGCCAGCCTCCGCATGGAGAAGCGGCCGAGCCCTTCCGCGTCCAGGAGCCGCACGGTGGCGGCGGTGATCCGGTCCCGGTCCAGCCCCGAGGGGGCCTCGGTACGGCGTCTGACCGGGGCGGCGGGCCTCACGGCCAGCCACACACTGGTCCTGGCCCCGCCCGGATCAGCCTCGGTCACCATCGAGGTGCCCTCCTCATCACAAGGGGATCAGCCCGGAATGCCCGGTCCGCCCTCTTGATGCTAGGGGGTCTCCGACGGATCAGGGCCGGTTCAGGACGTGCCGGTCGAAGGGGCCGTCAGGTCGTAGAAGGTGGCCCCGCCGATGGTGACGGCCTTGAAGTTGGCCTTCACCCAGGTGTCGACGGCCGTACTGACCGACCCGCCCGGACCTCCCTGACCGCCCGCCCGACCGGCCGTACGGGCCTCTCCCCCGTCTTCGAGGCCGCCCTGGGCGATGAAGTAGTGGATCCTCCCGGCCTTGACGTACTCCTTGAACCGCTCCAGCGTCGGCGAGGGGTCGCTTCCGTTGAAGCCGCCGAGGGGCATCACGGGGCGGCCGGAGGCCAGCTGGTAACTCGCCGCGTTCTGCGAGCCGATGGCGGCCGCGGCCCAGGTGTAGCGGCCGGCGTCGGCGCGCAGCGCGGCCTTGGCCGCGGCGGAGACCCGTGCCCCGTCGAGCAGCCCGCCGGCGCCGCCCCGCATACCGGGGCCGCCCGCCTGGCCGGCCCTGCCGCTGCCCGACCGGGCCGCGCCGACACCCGTGCCGCCGCCCGTACCGCCCGGCCCGCCGAAGCCGGGTGCGCCGCCCTGCGGACCGCCCTGCGGCATGCCCCCCTGGCCCGCCTGCCCGCCCTGCCCGCCCTGGCCTCCTTGGCCGCCCTGGGGTGCTCCCTGCGGTGCTCCGCCGCCCGGGCCGCCGCCGGGCAGGCCCGGCAGGCCGCCCCGGAACCGCTCACCGGCCGGACCGAACCCCATGGGACCGCCCCGCCCGCCGGCCACCGCCGGACCGGCCGTGACGATCGAGCCCGTGTGCCCGGTGCCGATCGTGGTCAGGCAGTACGCGAACGGGCCCGCCAGGGCCGCGCCCAGCCCCAGCACCGCCGCCCCGAGCAGCACCCGGCGTCCCAGCCGGGCGGCGAACGGCAGCGCGACGGCGGCCAGCAGCCCGGCCGCGAGTACCGCCCAGCGCAGCCACGGCAGGTAGCCGGAGGAGCGGCCGAGCAGCACGTACGACCAGACGGCGGTCAGGGCGAGGGTCCCGGACAGGGTGAGCGCGGCGGCCCTGGCGCCCCGCTCCTCCCACAGCACGGCCACGCCCATGCCCACCAGCGCGGCCACGAACGGCGCCAGCGCGACCGTGTAGTACTCGTGGAAGATGCCCTGCATCCAGCTGAACACCGCGGCGGTGATCAGCAGGCAGCCGCCCCAGGCCAGGAAGGCCGCGCGGGCCATGCCCTGGAGGGAGTCGGCGGACCGTCCGGCCCGCCAGGTCACCACCAGCCCGGCCACCAGCAGCACCAGGGCCGCGGGCAGCAGCCAGGAGATCTGGCCGCCCACGTTCGAGGAGAAGAGCCGGCCCACGCCGGTCTCCCCCCAGCCCCCGGCGCGCAGGCCCGGGCCGCCCTCGGGCAGCCCGTACGACCCGAACGCGCCGGCGGCCCCACGGGTCCGGCCCCCGCCCACGCTGCCCGTCTCGTCGCCGTTGAGCCGGCCCAGGCCGTTGTAGCCGAAGGTCAGTTCCAGGAAGGAGTTGTGCTGCGAGCCGCCGATGTACGGGCGCGAGGAGGCGGGCCACAGTTCCACGACGGCCACCCACCAGCCGCCGGAGACCACCATCGCGGCCCCGGCGAGCAGCAGCTGGCCGAGCCTGCGGCGCAGCCGGGTCGGCGCGCAGACGGCGTACAGCAGGGCCAGCGGCGGCAGGATGACGAAGGCCTGGAGGGTCTTGGTCAGGAAGCCCAGACCGATCGCCACCCCGGCGCCCACCAGCCATCCGGTCCGCGCCCCGTCGAGGGCGCGCAGCACGCAGTACACGGTGACGGTCAGCAGCAGCGTCAGCAGCGCGTCGGGGTTGTTGAAGCGGAACATCAGCGCGGCGACCGGCGTGAGCGCGAAGGCGGTCCCGCTGAGCAGGGCGGCCGCGGGCCCGAACTGGCGGCGTACGGCCGCGTACAGGACGGCGGTGGTGGCCACGCCCATCAGGGCCTGCGGGACGAGGATCTGCCAGGAGCCGAGCCCGAACATCCGGACGGACAGCATCATCGGCCACAGGGCGGCCGGGGGCTTGTCGACGGTGATGGAGTTCCCGGCGTCGGAGGAGCCGAAGAAGAAGGCCTTCCAGCTCTCCGAGCCCGCCTGTACGGCCGCGGAGTAGAAGGAGTTGGCGTAGCCGGAGGAGCCCAGGTTCCACAGCAGGAGCAGGGCGGCGCCGAGCAGCAGCGCCGCGTACGCGGGCCGCTCCCAGCGGGGCCGGACGGTGGCGGCCGGCCGCGCGGCCCCGGCCGCCGCCCGGTCGGGGGCGGGGGCCCGTTCGGGGAACGGGGAATCGAAGGGCGGTAGGGCCGTGGTCATCGGTGGTCGTCCTTCACGGGAACGGGAGCGGTGCGGCGCTCGGGGAAGACCCAGGCGCGGAAGAGCAGGAACCGCAGCACGGTGGCGGCGAGGTTGGCGGTGATCAGCACGGCCAGTTCGGTGCCGTGGGCGGGGCGGTCGGTGGCCGCTCCGAGGGCGGCGAGCGAACCGCTGGTCAGGGCCAGCCCGATGGCGAACACGACCAGGCCCTGGGCCTGGTGGCGCAGGGCCCGGTCCCGGCCCCGGACGCCGAAGGTGAGCCGGCGGTTGGCGGCGGTGTTGGCCACGGCGGAGACCAGCAGGGCGGCCGCGTTGGCGGCCTGCGGTCCGGCGCCGAGCCGGAAGAGGGAGTACAGGGCGAGGTAGCAGAGGGTGGACAGCAGGCCGACCGCGCAGAAGCCGAGCAGCTGACGGGCCAGCCCGCGCGGCACTCCGGGCAGGGCGGTGCGGTCGCGGGGGTCGTCGCCGAAAGGGCGGGCGAGCCGGTCCAGGGGGAGCGCCCCGAGGGCCAGTGCCCGGCCCACCCGCCAGACGCCCTTCAGGTCCTCGGTGGCCGTCTTCACGATGTGGACGGTGGAGTCGGGGTCGTCGACCCAGTCCACCGGCACCTCGTGGATGCGCAGCCCGGCCCGCTCGGCCAGCACCAGCATCTCGGTGTCGAAGAACCAGCCGGTGTCCTCGACGAGCGGCAGCAGCCGCTCGGCCACCTCCCGCCGGATGGCCTTGAACCCGCACTGGGCGTCGCTGAAGCGGGCGGCGAGCGAGGACCGCAGCAGCAGGTTGTAGGCGCGGGAGACGAACTCCCGCTTCGCTCCGCGCACCACGCGCGAGGAGCGGGCGAGCCGGGTGCCGATGGCCAGGTCGGAATGGCCGGAGATCAGCGGGGCGACCAGCGGCAGCAGTGCGTTCAGGTCGGTGGAGAGGTCCACGTCCATGTAGGCGAGGACGGGTGCCTCCGAGCGGGTCCAGACGGTGCGCAGGGCGCGGCCCCGGCCCTTCTCCTCCAGCCGGACGCTGCGCACGCCCGGGATGCCGGCGGCGAGCTCGGCCGCGAACGCGGGGGTGCGGTCGGTGCTGGCGTTGTCGGCGATGGTGATGCGGAAGGGGTACGGGAAGGTCCGGGTGAGGTGGGCGTGCAGCCGGCGCACACAGGGGCCGAGGTCCCTTTCCTCGTTGTAGACCGGGATCACCACGTCGAGTACGGGCTCACCGGGCGCGGGGGCGAGCGGCGCCCGCGCCGGGAGGGCGTCGGAGGAGGTGTCGGTTGGCATGTTCCGACCCTCTCCGGGCGCCCTGTCACCTCGGTGTGCTGAGCCTGTGGTCCCTCTGTGAGTCGGTCCACGCCTCGGTCCGCACCTCGTTCGGCGCCTCGGTCCGCGCCTCGTTCCACGGATCGGGCCGCGGCACGGGAGCGGGGTCAGCGGCGAGCGGGAGGAGCACCTCGAAGCAGGTGCGGCCGGGCTCGCTGTGCACGCCGACCTCACCGTCGTGGGCCGTGACCACGGCCTGGACGATGGCCAGGCCCAGGCCGGTGGAGCCGGCCGCACGGGAGCGCGAGGCGTCGCCCCGGGCGAAGCGCTCGAAGACGTGGGGCATCAGCTCGGCGGGGATCCCGGGCCCGTCGTCCTCGATCCGCAGCCGGACGGCGGATGTTTCACGTGAAACACGGGCCGTGACGGTGGTCCCCGGCGGGGTGTGGGTCCGGGCGTTGGCGAGGAGGTTCACCAGGACCTGCTGGATCCGGGCCGGGTCGGCCAGGACGGGCGCGGGCTCGTCGGGCAGCGCGAGGTGCCAGTGGTGGCCGGGGCCGGCGGCCCGGGCGTCGCTGACGGCGTCGACGACGAGCGGGGCCAGGTCGGTGTCCTCGCGGGACAGCGGGCGGCCCGCGTCCAGCCGGGCCAGCAGCAGCAGGTCCTCGACGAGTCCGGTCATCCGGGTGGCCTCGGACTCGATCCGGGCCAGCGCGTGGCGGGTGTCGGGCCCGGGCTCCTCGCGCCCCCGGCGCGTGAGTTCGGCGTAGCCGCGGATGGAGGCGAGCGGGGTGCGCAGTTCGTGGGAGGCGTCGGCGACGAACTGGCGGACCTGCGTCTCGCTCTGCTGGCGGGCCGTCAGCGCCGAGGAGACGTGCCCCAGCATCCGGTTGAGGGCCGCGCCGACCTGCCCCACCTCGGTGCGGGGATCCGCCTCGGCGTCGGGCACCCGCTCGTGCAGGGCGGGTTCACCGCTGTGCAGGGGGAGTTCGGAGACCCGGGTGGCGGTGGCGGCGACCCGGCGCAGCGGGCGCAGGGCGACCGCGACCAGTGCCTGTCCGGCGAGGGAGGCGGCGAGCAGCCCGGCCAGGGTGACGCAGACCTCCACGGCGATCAGGGTGTTCACGGTGGAGTCCACCCCCTCGACGGGGAAGGCCAGCACCAGCGCCCCGTCGGGCGCGGCCATCGCCCGGTAGGCGCCGAGACCGGGCAGGTCCACGTCCACGGCCCGGGACCGGCCCGGACCCGCCGTCCGCGCGACGTGTTCCAGTGCGGCCGTCTGCGCCTGGGTGAGGACCTCCCGCTGGTCGAGGCCCGGCCCCTCCACGGGAGCGATCCGGGCGCCGCCGATCACCTTGCGGTCCGCGTCGAGGCGGATCCCGGCGGCACCCATGGGGGAGCCCGGGGCGAAGCCGAAGCCGAGGCTGCCGTCGCGAGCCGCCTTGCCGGCCCCCGGCCCTCGAAGCCCCCGGACGGACATCTCCACCGACGTGTGCAGCTGCGTGTCCAGCTCGCCCATCAGCCGGGAGCGCATGGCGAGGGTGGTGACGGTGCCGATGGCCGCGCCCACCACGGCGATCAGCGCCACCGCCGACACGACCAGCCGGGTCCGCAGGGACCAAGGCCGGCGGCGCCGCGGCCCACGCCGTCCGGAACGGCCGGACCGCGGCCGGCGCGGGCGGAGTGCCACTACTCGGCCGGCTTGATCAGGTAGCCGGCGCCGCGCCGGGTGTGGATCATCGGGGGCAGCCCGGTGCCACCCTCCAGCTTCCGCCGCAGGTAGGAGATGTAGAGCTCCACCACGTTGGCCTGCCCGCCGAAGTCGTACGACCAGACCCGGTCCAGGATCTGCGCCTTGCTGAGCACCCGGCGCGGATTGCGCATCAGGTAGCGCAGCAGCTCGAACTCGGTGGCCGTGAGGTGGACCTCCTGGCCGCCGCGGACCACCTCGTGACTGTCCTCGTCGAGGCTCAGGTCGCCGACGGAGAGGACCGAGCCGCCGCGCGCGGCCTGCGCCGCGCCGGAGCGGCGGACCAGTCCGCGCAGCCGGGCCACGACCTCCTCCAGGCTGAACGGCTTGGTGACGTAGTCGTCGCCGCCCGCCGTCAGTCCCGCGATGCGGTCCTCGACGGAGTCCTTGGCGGTCAGGAACAGCACCGGGACCTGGGGGATCTCCCGGCGCAGCAGGCCGAGCACGGCCAGCCCGTCCATGTCCGGGAGCATGACGTCGAGGACCACCACGTCCGGCCGGAACTCCCGCGCCGCCCGCACGGCGCCCGCTCCGTCACCGGCGCTGCGCACCTCGCAGCCCTCGTAGCGCAGGGCCATGGACAGCAGCTCGGAGAGCGAGGCCTCGTCGTCGACGACGAGGACCCGGCAGGGCCCGCCGTCGGGGCGCAGCAGCGCGGTCGGGTTCGCGGTGGACGTGGACGCGTGGGCGGTGGTCGTCGCTGTCATGCCCCCACGCTGTCCCGCGCCTCTGAGAGCCCTCTTGCCCCAACCTGTGAATCTCCTGAGAAAGGGATCCGGGCGGCGTGGGGCGGTCAGCCGGGCAGGGAGAACAGCCGGGCGCCGTTGTCGTGGCAGACCGCGCGCAGCCAGTCGTCCCCGAGCCCGAGCCGCTCCAGGGAGTCCAGCTGGTGCTCGTAGGGGTAGGGGATGTTCGGGAAGTCGGTGCCCAGCAGGATCCGGTCCCCGAGGTCGGCGAGCCGTCCCAGGTCCGCCGGCGGGAAGCCGCGGAACCGCTCGGAGAAGTCGGTGAAGGCCATGGTCGTGTCCAGGCGCACCTCGGGGTACCGGTCGGCCAGGTCGAGGAACTCGGCGTACTCGGGCATCCCCATGTGGGCGACGATCAGCGGCAGCCGGGGGTGGCGGGCCAGCAGCCGGGCGACCGGCCCGGGCCCGGTGTGCGCAGCCGCGACGGGCCCGGATCCGCAGTGGACCACAACGGGGATCCGGGCCTCGGCCAGCAGCCCCCACACCGGTTCGAGCAGGACGTCGTTCGGGTCGTACCCGCCGACCTGGAGGTGCGCCTTGAAGACCCGGGCCCCCGACGCCACGGCCCGCTCCACGTACGCCGCCGCGTCCTCCTCCGGGAAGAAGGTCGCGGTGTGCAGGCAGTCGGGGGTGCGGGCGGCGAATCCCTCGGCCCAGGCGTTGAGCCAGGCGGCCATGTCGGGCTTGTGCGGGTAGAGCATCGAGGTGAACGCCCGGACGCCGAACTCCCGCAGCAGCGCCACCCGCTGCTCCTCCTCGTGCCGGTAGGTGATGGGCCACTCGACTCCGGTCAGCGGGCCGGCCGCGTCGAAGTAGTCCCACACCTTGCGCATCACCGGGTCGGGCATGAAGTGCGTGTGCACGTCCACCAGGCCGGGCAGGCCCAGCCTCTCCCGGAAGGCCCGGACGTACTCAGCGGTCGCGGGCAAAGCCGTGGCTCCGCTCGACCGTCGCGACGTGCAGGGTGTAGCTCTCGTACCAGTCAGCGCGCCCCTGCTTCATGGCGGCCTGGTGCTCCAGGTCGGTGCGCCAGGCGGCCAGGGACTCGTGGTCGCGGAAGTAGGCGACGGTGATGCCGAGGCCGCCGGGGGTGCGCGCCGACTCGTATCCGAGGAAGCCGGGGTTCTCCCGGACGATCTCGTTCATCCGGGCGAGGACCTCCGGATATCCGCTGTCGTCGGCGGTGCGGACATTGCTGAATACGGCCATGACATAAGGCGGTTCGAACGCCGGAACGGGCTGGATGCTCATGCCCGCCACCCTCTGCGGAACCCCCTCGGCATGTCCACCGGAATCGGCCCCGGGAGGCCAAAGGGATCCAACTTTTGACCTTCGGGGGGCGCTAGAACAGCCCCTCCTGCCCCGCCTGCCCGCCCGCCTCCGCCGGCGGGGCGACGGCCGTCAGCGGGGCGTCGGTCACCGCCCCCTCGGGGGCGGCGGCCAGTTCCCAGCCGGCCAGCAGCCGGGTGTCGACCACGATCCCGTCGGCGAAGTGCAGGTCCGGCCCCGCGGCCCCCGCCAGCCGCCCCACGACGGCCGCACCGGGCAGCAGCCCGGCGAGGACGCGCCCGGGGACGGGCAGTGCGGCCAGCCCGAACGCCCCGGCATGGTCGGTGACCCGGCACTCCAGCCGCTCCAGCGACTCCGGCCACCCCTCCAGCCCCGCCGCCCGGGCGTGCAACTCAGCCACCTCCCGGGCCCGCTCGGCCTCCGCCGGCAGCCCGGCCCGCACCGCGCGCTTACGGGCGTAGGCGATCCGGTCCGGCACCCCGAGGGCGGCCCGCAGCAGCTCCTCGGTGCGCCGCGCCGCCATCAGCGGCCCGCGCCCCAGCCAGCTCCAGGTCACCGCCCCCTGCTCCAGCAGCCGGGCGGGACCCCGCTCCTCGGCGGTGATGCCGACCTTGACCATCCCGGGCCCGAACCACGCCAGGTACACCCGGTACGGCCGGGGGTCGCCTGCGTTGGTGTCGGCCGCCACCGAGAAGGACCGGTCCAGCCGGGCGCACTCGGGACACTGGGCGCTCCCGGCCCGCTCCGGCACGGTCCGGCCCGCCGGGCACGGGGTCCGCTTCCCGGCCCGCCGCACACCCAGGCAGTGCCGCTCGCCCACGGCGGCGAAGGCCAGCCGCTGCCCGTAGGACAGCGGGCTGCTCCGCTCCCCGCGCCCCTGCCCGAGCCACCCGATGGCCGGCTGCCCCGCACTCCACCGGATCCCGGTGCACCACCAGCCCGCGGCGGATCCGCTCACAGCGGCAGCGGCCGCTCGAAGAAGGTCTCCAGCACCACGGTCGCCTGTGTCCCGCTGACCCCGTCGATGGCGTAGAGGCGCCGCAGCACGTCCTGGAGCTGCCCGGTCGTGGCCGTGCGCACCTTCACCAGGACGGAGGCGCTGCCGGCGATGATGTGCGCCTCCTGGATCTCCGGGATCGCCGCGAAGGCCTCGGCCGACTCACCCATCCACGCGTTGGAGTCGACCATCACGTAGGCCAGCACCCCGCTGCCGACGGCCGCCGGATCCACGTCGACCGTGGTCCGCCGGATCACCCCGCGCTCGCGCAGCTTGCGCACCCGCTCGTGAGTCGCGCCGGCCGAGAGCCCCACGGCCGTCCCGAGGGCGGCGTAGGACTGCCCGGCGTCCTCCTGGAGCCGCAGGAGCAGCGCCCGGTCGATGTCGTCCACGCGTTCTTCCTCCCATATGCCTGCCCACCCTTGCGAAGACGGTACCGGATCCTGCAATCTCACCATCACGCCGAACAATATTTAGTTGTTCACTCTCACGGGGGAATCATGTTGGGCATTGCCGACCTCACCTTGTACGAGATCCTGGACGAGCGCTTCCGGACGGGCCGCTGCGCCAACGGCGACCTCCGCCTGGAGCGGCTCCACGACGACTGCCGCTGGGCCGAGGGCCCGCTCTACCTGCCGGCCTGGCGGCAGCTGATCTGGAGCGACATCCCCAACGACCGGATGCTCCGCTGGGACGAGGCGACGGGCGCGGTCTCCGTCTTCCGCTCCCCGGCCGGCCACTCCAACGGCAACACCCTCGACCGCGAGGGCCGCCTGATCACCTGTGAGCAGGGCAGCCGGCGGGTCACCCGCACCGAGCCGGACGGCCGCCTCACCGTCATCGCCGACCGCTACGACGGCAGGCGGCTCAACAGCCCGAACGACGCGGTGGTGCGCTCCGACGGGTCGGTCTGGTTCTCCGACCCCGACTTCGGCATCACCAGCAACTACGAGGGCGGGCGCGCCCCGGGCGAGATCGGCGCCTGCAACCTCTACCGGGCCGACCCGGCCACCGGCGAGGTCCGCCTCGTCGCCGACGGCTTCCTGGGGCCGAACGGGCTCGTCTTCTCCCCCGACGAGAGCGAGCTGTACGCGGCCGACACCCGCGCGGGCCACATCCGCGCCCTCAAGGTCGGCGACGACGGCACGCTGAGCGGGGACCGGGTCTTCACGGCCTGCCCCTCCGTCGACAACATCCGCTTCGACGACGAGGGGCGGCTGTGGGCGGCCGCGATGGAGTCGGGCGTGCACTGCTACGCGGCGGACGGCGACCTCATCGGCCGCCTGCGCGTCCCGGAACCCGTCTCGAACATCGCCTTCGGCGGCCCGAGGAACAACCGCCTCTTCATCACCGCCACCACCTCGCTCTACTCGCTGGTGATGTCGGTGACGGGCCTCCCCCGCGTCCTGCCCGGCCGCCGCCCCTGAGGACTCCGGCTAACGCGCGACGTACTGCGTCAGGACCGCCTGCATCTCGTAGATGTCGACCCCCTTGGTGAAGGTCTTCTCGATCGGCGCCGCGCTGCCGGAGATCCATATCTTGAGCTCGGCGTCGAGGTCGAAGTGCCCGGCCGTCTCCACCGAGAAGTGGGTGATGCTCCGGTAGGGGATCGAGTGGTACTCCACCTTCTTGCCCGTCAGCCCCTGCTTGTCGACGAACACCAGCCGCCGGTCGGTGAAGAGGATCGTGTCGCGCACCAGCAGGTACGCGGCATGCACCTGCTCCCCGTGCCCCAGCAGCCGCGCGTAGTCCCGCTGCGCCGTCGTCGGATCGACGGTGTGCGCGTTCCCGAACAGTCCCATGAGAGTCCCCCCGATCAAGCTTCGAAACGATCTCCGAAAACCGTATCGGCCGGGCTCCGTGGTCCACGTCCCCCGCGGGAGCCATTCCATCCCTGAGTCCTCCCGGGGGAGGTCTCCGTCTGAAGTACCGCTTCCCCGTCCCGGGGCATACGCAAGAGGCCCTCAGGATTTCTCCTGAGGGCCTCTTCGGCTGTGCACTCGGCAGGATTCGAACCTGCAACCTTCTGATCCGTAGTCAGATGCTCTATCCGTTAAGCTACGAGTGCTTGGCTTCCCGGCGTTTTCTGCCCGGTTGGCCTTGCGAGAACAACAATACATGGACCCGGCCGGGACGCGAAATCCATAAGCCACAACGCCTCTGACCTGCGGAAACACCCAGGAACAAGATCGTCCGGCCCTGGCTGGGGGCGGCGCGGGGACCGCGACGGCTACCCACGGAGGGCCGTCCCAAACCCCAGGAGCCCGCTTTCGAGGCCCGAACGCACGGAGCCCTCGTCCGAGCCCCAACCGGGGACCGAACCGGAGCCCGAACGCACCGAAGCCCCGGTCCATACGGACCGGGGCTTCGGTGAGGTGCGGAGGCGGAGGGATTTGAACCCTCGATGGGGTGTAAGCCCCAAACCGCATTAGCAGTGCGGCGCCATAGACCGGACTAGGCGACGCCTCCAGCTCACCCCCGTGATGGGGGTGCGTGCAGATGATGACACAGCCGCAGGGCCGGTCACCAATCCGCTCCCACGGTACAAGGAGCCGGGGCCGCAGGGCAAAGCCTTAAGCCCCTTCTTCGCAACGTCCGGGCGAGCGGGTCGTTGGTGAGGCGTACGACGTACGGACGACCTGGAGTGCCCCATGCTGCGTCTCGCCGCCTTCGCCGTCACCTCCGCGCTGGCCGCCGCGGCCGCCGGACCCCTGCCGCCGCTGCCCCTGGGCCGGCTGCTGGCCTCACCCGACCGGCTCACGATCGACATCTCCAAGGCGGGCGGCCTCAACGGCCGGTACCGCCTCGACTGCCGGCCCGTCGGCGGCGACCACCCCAAGGCCGAGGAGGCCTGCGCCCGCCTCGACGCGCTGGCGAAGCAGGGGAAGGACCCGTTCGCCCCCGCGCCGAAGTCCGCGATGTGCACCTTCCAGAGCGGTGGACCGGCCACCGCCCACGTCACGGGAACGTGGCACGGACAGAAGGTGGACAGCCGGTTCGGGCGGGAGAACGGGTGCGACATCGCCCGCTGGGACAACCTGGAACCTGTGCTTCCGACTGCGGGTGCCTGACCTGGGAGGATGTGGCGGATGCACGGTTTCCCCCGTTCATCCGCCCCCTCGCCGCGGGACGGTGCCCTTAGACTCCTCCCGTGACATGCCGGTAGTCGTGGTCAGGGAGGACGCTCGTCGTGAGCAGCAGGCCATCCCGAGGCGCTGCTCGCCTCGCAGCAATACTCGACGCCCTTCCGGACGCGCTGTTGCTCGTCAATGCCAACGGCACGGTCGTCAACGCGAATTCGATCGCGCTCGAGGTCATGGAGAGCCCCGGCACCGGCCTGGTCGGCCGTGGCGTGCTCGACCTCTTCCCCGAGTTCGACTCCAAACTGATCCCCGGTTCGATGCGCCGCCCCGGCGACGAACTGACGGGCCGCTCCAAGCCGAAACGGATGACGGCGCGCCGCACCGACGGCACCGAGTTCCCCGTCGAGGTGACCAGCGCCCACCTCGACGGCCGTGACGCCTACCGCGAGCCCCAGCCGTACACCGGCGACGAGCTGCTGATGCTGGTCGTGCGGGACCTCACCGAGGCCGTGGACACCGAGGCCGAGCTGGCCCGCTCGCAGCGGCAGACCGAGATGATCCTGCGCGCGGCCGCCGAGGGCGTCGTGGGCACGGACACCGACGGCCGCGTGGTCCTGGTCAACCCGGCGGCCGCCCAGATCCTCGGCTACCGCGCCACCGACCTCGGCAACCGCGAGCTGCACGGACTGATCCAGCACTCGCGCGCCGACGGCTCCCCCTTCCCCTTCGACGAGTCCCCGCTCGCCGACACCCTGCGCAGCGGTCGCAAGCACCGGGTCCGCGGCCAGGTGCTGTGGAACAAGGCCGGCCAGGCCGTCGCCGTCGACATGACCACCTCGCCCGTACGGGACGGGGAGCTGCTCGTCGGCGCCGTCATGACCTTCACCGACCGGCGCCCCTACGACGCGCTCGCCGCGCGCCACGCCCAGCTGACGGCCGTCCTCGGCGACGCGCTGCGCGGGCCGCTGGAGGAGCTGCGCGGGGAGCTGGCCACCCTGGCCGCCGACGACGGCGGACAGCTGTGGCCCGAGGCCAACCAGCTGCTGCACCATCTGGCCGCCGGCTACGCGCGGATGACCACCCTGGTGGACAACGTGCTCGGCTACCAGCGCCTGGACGCGGGCCGCGAGAAGCTCAAGAAGACCAACGTCCTGATCAACGAGGTCGTCAAGACGGGCATCGACGGCGCGGTCGAGCTGATCGGCCCCGGCCGGGCCCAGTTCGCCGTCCACGCCCCGACCATCGAGGCCGAGGTGGACGCGGAGCGCGTCGCGACCGCGCTGGCGCACCTGGTCGCGGACGTCGCCGGGGTGGACGCCACCGGCAAGACCCGCCAGGGCAGCGGCTACAGCGACTCCACCATCGTGGTCGCCGCCGCGCAGCGCGGCGAGGTCGTGCGCATCGAGGTGCGCGGCCCCTACGAGGGCGGCAACCCCGTGCACGAACCCATCGTGCGGGGCGTCGTCACCGCGCACGGCGGACTCCTGCAGACGGTGGAGGTGCCCGGGGCCCCGGGCGGCGCGTACGTGCTGGAGCTGCCGCTGGGCGCCGGCGCCGGGACGGTGGAGCTGCCCGAGCCCGAGCCGGAGAGCGCTCCGGAGCCCGAGGCCGCCCCGGCCACGGTCTCCGGCGGCCGGCGGGGGCGGCGCGGGGTGGACGCCTTCCTTGACGACGGCAACGGCGAGGCGAAGGACGCCGGAGCGCGCGAGGCCGGAGGCGCGCTGGCGCTGCCGTCCGGGCGGCGCCGCGCGGACGGCGAGGCACCCGGTGACCACGAACAGGATTCCACCGCGGGCCCGGCGGAGCTCGCCCAGTCCCCGGTGAACCC
Organism: Streptomyces sp. NPDC089915; assembly: GCF_040684675.1. Lineage (NCBI taxonomy): Bacteria > Bacillati > Actinomycetota > Actinomycetes > Kitasatosporales > Streptomycetaceae > Streptomyces > Streptomyces sp. NPDC089915. The sequence goes on from NZ_JBFBGN010000004.1 coordinate 16,656, forward strand.
GGCGGGGCTCGGCACCGGGCGGCGACGGGGCCGTGACGGCGACGGCGGCGATTCCGGACGTCCGGGTGCCGGACGTCCCGTGCCCCCGCAGGGCACCGCCATGCCCGCGCTGCCGCCCGTACCGGCCGTACCCCCCGTACCGGTGACCGAGCATCCGGCCGGGCGCCGGCGTGCGCTGGGCCCGGTGGCGGCGCCCGCGCAGCCCGGCGGTCCCGTGCCGCCGGCCGGCCGCCCGGCCCCCGCGGCGGCGCGGCCCATCGCTCCCGAAGGCGGCTTCGCGCTGCCCGCCGGACCGTCCGCGAGCGCTCCTGCCGCCCCGGCCGGATCCGCTGAAGCCGACGCCGACGGCCCGGGCGGGCGCCGTGCCCGCCGGGTGCTCGGCGCGCCCGCCTCCCCCGAACCGCAGGACCCGGCCGGCCCCGGCGGCGGCGCGGAGCCCGCGCTCCCGACCGGGCGGCGCCGTGCGCTGCCCACCGCCCCCGCCTGGCCCGTTCCGGCGGCGCGGACCGCGCCCGAGGACTCCGAGACCGCGGCGGCCGCCGTACCCGGCGCCCGGCAGTCCGGTGAGGCCCCGGCGGGCGGGCAGCCGATCAACGTGCGCGCGCTCGGCACCCTGGGCCAGGGCATCGCCGTGGACCCGGCGGCGGCCGGCCCCGGCGGCTCCGGCTCCGGCCGGCGCCGCAGGCTCTCCGAACCCGCGCCCCAGGGACGGGCCTTCGCCATAGGGGCCCCCGAGGCGGGCGCAGCCGAGGGCCCAGAGCCGCTCGACGGGCCCGGCGGCGCCGTCGAGGTGGTCAACCGTCCCGTGCCGCAGCCCGTGGACGACGAGCTGCCGCCCGAGCCGCTCGACAACCCGCGCCGGCTGCTGGTGTGGCCGGCGCCGGACGCGCAGACGCAGCAGGCGCTCAGCGACCGGGGCTACCGCCCGGTGATCGTGCACTCGCGTGAGGAGGTGGACGCGCAGATCGCGGCCTTCCCCGCCGCGCTGTTCGTCGATCCGCTGACCGGGCCGATCACCCGGACCGCCCTGCAGTCCCTGCGCCAGGCGGCGGTGGCCGCCGAGGTCCCCGTCCTGGTCACGGCCGGGCTGGGGCACGCCACGCGCGAGGCCGCGTACGGCGCCGATCCGGCCGTCCTCCTCAAGGCGCTCGCGCCGCGCGACAGCGAGCAGCACCCCTCCCGCGTGCTGCTGATCGAGGAGCACGACGAGGTCGCCACCGCGCTGACGGCCGCGCTGGAGCGGCGCGGCCTCCAGGTCGCCCGGGCGGGCGCCGACACCGACGCCGTGGACCTGGCGACCCGGATGCGGCCGAACCTGGTGGTCATGGACCTGATGCAGGTGCGGCGCCGGCGGGCCGGGATCGTGGACTGGCTCCGTGCGAACGGGCTGCTGAACCACACCCCCCTGGTCGTCTACACGGCCACCGGGATCGAGCCGGGCGACCGGCCGCGGCTGGCTTCGGGGGAGAGCGTGCTGTTCCTCGCCGAGCGGTCCACCACCCCGGACGTACAGGGCCGCATCGTGGACCTCCTGGCCAAGATCGGCACCAACTAGCCATCCTGGTCCGATGGCCATCACCGACACGACCGAGCACAGCGTCCCCGCCGACAACGGGGAGGTGAGCCTGCTCATCGCGCGTCAGGTGGAGCCGGGCTACGAGGAGGCGTTCGAGAGCTGGGCGCGCGGCATCCTGGAGACCGCCGCGCGCTTCCCGGACCACCTCGGCTACGGGCTGTTCCGGCCTGCCGCCGAGGGCGCCCCCTGGTTCCTCGTGCACCGCTTCCGCGACCAGGAGGCGTTCCAGCGGTGGCAGGACTCGCCCGAGCGGGCCGCGTGGTTCGCCAACTGCGAGGGCCACCACCACACCGAGATAGCCCGGCGCGAGCTGCACGGCATGGAGACCTGGTTCGCCAAGCCGGGCACGACCCGGCCCGCGCCGCCGCGGTGGAAGATGGCGATCAGCTCGGGGCTGGCCATCTTCCCGATCTCGCTGGCCGGCAACGCGGTGCTCGGGCCGTACCTGGTGAACCTGAACCTCGTGCTGCGGACGGCCGCCTTCGCGGCCGTCTTCAGCACCCTGATGACCTACGTGGCCATGCCCGCCGTCAGCCGGCTGCTGCGTTCCTGGCTGACGCGCGGCTGACCCGCCGGACCGCTAGGCGAGGGTGGTGACGTCCAGGCCGCCGTCCGCGTACTGCTTGCGGATCACCTTCTTGTCGAACTTGCCGACGCTCGTCTTCGGCACCGCCTCGACGAACGTCCAGCGCTCCGGCAGCTGCCACTTGGCGACCGACTGGGCGAGGAAGGCGCGCAGCCCGGCGAAGTCGGCCGTGGCGCCCTCCTTGAGGACCACGGTGGCCAGGGGGCGCTCGCCCCACTTCTCGTCGGGGACGGCGACGACGGCCGCCTCGGCGACCTCGGGGTGCGCCATCAGCGCGTTCTCCAGTTCGACGCTGGAGATCCACTCGCCGCCGGACTTGATGACGTCCTTGGCCCGGTCGGTGAGGGTGAGGAAGCCGTCGGCGCTGATCACTCCGACGTCCCCGGTCTTCAGCCAGCCGTCGGCGCTGAACTTGTCCTCGGGACGCAGGGGTTCACCGGACGCCCCGCCGTAGTAGGCGGCCGCGATCCAGTTGCCCCGGACCTCCAGCTCGCCCGCCGACTCCCCGTCCCAGGGCAGGACGTCCCCGGCGGGTCCGATGAGACGGGCCTCGACGCCGGCCGGGAAGCGGCCCTGGGTGACGCGGTACGGCCACTCCTCCTCGGCGGTCAGCCCGGCCGGCGGGTGCGCCATGGTGCCCAGCGGGGAGGTCTCCGTCATGCCCCAGGCGTGGCAGAGGCGGACGCCGAGCTTGTCGTAGGCCTCCATCAGGGAGGGCGGGCAGGCGGCGCCGCCGATGGTGACCTGCTTCATCGAGGTGAGGTCGCGCGGGTTCGCGGTGACCTCGGCGAGCAGCCCCTGCCAGATGGTGGGGACGGCCGCCGCGTGGGTGGGCTTCTCCCGCTCGATCATCTCGGCGAGCGGGGCGGGCTGGAGGAAGCGGTCCGGCATCAGCATGTTGATGCCGGTCATGAAGGTGGCGTGGGGCAGGCCCCAGGCGTTCACGTGGAACTGCGGCACCACGATCAGGCTGGTGTCGCGGTCGGTGAGGCCCATCGACTCGGTCATGTTGACCTGCATGGAGTGCAGGTAGACCGAGCGGTGGGAGTACACGACGCCCTTGGGCTCGCCGGTGGTGCCGGAGGTGTAGCACATGGCCGCCGCCTGGCGCTCGTCCAGCTCGGGCCAGTCGTAGTGCCCGGGACGGCCTTCGAGGAGCTCCTCGTACTCGTGCACCCGGACGTCGAGTCCGTCGAGGGCGGAGCGGTCGCCGACGCCCACGACCACGACGTGCTCGACGGTCGGGAGGTGCGGCAGCAGCGGGGCCAGCAGCGGCAGCAGGGTGCCGTTCACCAGCACGACGCGGTCGGCCGCGTGGTTGACGATGAAGACGAGCTGCTCGGGGGGCAGCCTCAGGTTGAGCGTGTGCAGGACCGCGCCCATGGACGGGATCGCGAAGTACGCCTCGACGTGCTCGGAGTTGTTCCACATGAGGGTCGCGACCCGCTCGTCCTGCCGGACTCCGAGCCCGTCACGCAGGGCGTGTGCGAGCCGGGCGGCGCGGACGCCGATCTCGGCGAAGCTGCGCCGGTGCGGCTCGGCCTCACCGGTCCAGGTCGTGACCTGGGAGTCTCCGTGAATCGTCGACCCGTGGGCCAGGATCCGCGAGATCAGCAGCGGTACATCCTGCATGGTGCTCAGCAAAGCGTCCTCCCGGTGAGCGCTGCGGCGCTACGGCGGTTGTCGGATGCTGCCGATTCTGCGCACGTACCGGTCGGCATGTCACTACCCGGGAGTACAAAGCGGCTGGCCCCTCACTGCCGGGCGCCGTTCCACGGCCGGTGTTTCACGTGAAACAAGGTCCGTGAGGGTCGATGTTTCACGTGAAACAGAGCTTCCGGGGGGGCGCCTCAGCGGACCGGCGTGAGTTCCGGGTCCTCGCGGAGCTTGACCAGCGCCCGGGAGACGGCGCTCTTGACGGTGCCCACCGAGACTCCGAGCAGCTCGGCCGTCTGCGCCTCGCTCAGGTCCTCGTAGTAGCGCAGGACGACCATGGCCCGCTGGCGGTCGGGCAGCCGGGTCACCGCCCGCCACATCGCGTCGCGCAGCACCTGCGCCTCGGCGGGGTCGGCGAAGGACTGGTCCTCGTTCTCGGGGACCTCCTCGCAGATGAACTCGTCGACCTTGCGCTTGCGCCACTGCGAGGTGCGGGTGTTGACCAGGGCCCGCCGGACGTAGCCGTCCAGGGCCCGGTGGTCCTCGATGCGGTCCCAGGCGACGTAGGTCTTGGCGAGGGCCGTCTGGAGCAGGTCCTCGGCGTCGCACGGGTTGGCCGTCAGGGAGCGCGCGGTGCGCATCAGGGTCGTGCCACGGGTCCGGACGTACGCCGAGAACGACGGGTACGGCGTCGGGTTCGAGGCGAGCGTGCACACAGGCGTGGTCATGGCTCCACGCTAGGAGCGCGCCGCCCGTCTGGGATCGCCCGCAGGTGCCGAAGCGGGGTCCCCCTCAGGTTGTACGGCCCGGCCGCGCCCCACCTCCTGAAGGTGGAGGAGGGGCGCGCGACCAGGACCGGAGTCAGCCGTCGGCCCCCAGGACCAGCCCGGAGGTCGGGACGCCGGTCCCGGCGGTGACGAGGACGTGCCCGGCCCCCGGGACCTGGTTGACGGAGGTGCCGCGCAGTTGGCGGACGGCTTCGGCGATGCCGTTCATACCGTGCAGGTAGGCCTCCCCGAGCTGGCCGCCGTGGGTGTTGAGCGGGAGCGCCCCGGCTGCCGTGAAGTCGGCGGCCTCACCGGGTCCGCAGAAGCCGAACGCCTCCAGCTGCATGAGGACGAAGGGCGTGAAGTGGTCGTAGAGGATGCCCACGTCGATGTCCGAGGGCCGCAGTCCGCTGGTCCGCCACAGCTGGCGGGCGACGACGTCCATCTCCGGGAGCCCGGTGAGGCTGTCGCGGTAGAAGGAGGTCATGCCCTCCTGGCGGCGGCCCGCGCCCTGGGCGGCGGCGGTGATCACGGCGGGCTTCCGCCGCAGGTCGCGGGCCCGCTCGGTGGTGGTCACGACGAGGGCCTGGCCGCCGTCGGTCTCCTGGCAGCAGTCCAGCAGCCGCAGGGGCTCGACGATCCAGCGGGAGGCGGCGTGGTCGGCGAGGGTGATGGGCCTGCCGTGGAAGTAGGCGGCGGGGTTGTTCGCGGCGTGCCTGCGGCCGGTGACGGCGACGTGCCCGAAGGCCTCGGGGGTGAGGTTGTAGGTGTGGAGGTAGCGCTGGGCGGTCATGGCCACCCAGGACGCGGGGGTGAGCAGCCCCCAGGGCAGGGCCCAGCCGAGCGCCGCGCCCTCCGCCGAGGGCTCGCGCTGCTGGACGCCGGAGCCGAAGCGGCGGCCGGAGCGCTCGTTGAAGGCGCGGTAGCAGACGACGACCTCGGCGACCCCGGTGGCGACGGCGAGGGCGGCCTGCTGGACGGTGGCGCAGGCCGCGCCGCCGCCGTAGTGGATGCGGGAGAAGAAGGAGAGCTCCCCGATGCCGGCGGCCTGGGCGACGGTGATCTCGGGGCTGGTGTCCATCGTGAAGGTGACCATGCCGTCGACGTCGGCGGGGGTGAGCCCGGCGTCGTCGAGGGCCGCGTGCACCGCCTCGACGGCCAGTTTGAGTTCGCTGCGGCCGGAGTCCTTGGAGAACTCGGTCGCACCGATGCCTGCGATGGCGGCGCGGCCGCCCAGGTCGTCGCGGACGCGGACGCTCATGCCCCGGCCCCCAGGGTGACGGTCACGGTTCCCGTGACGTGGTGGCCGAGGCGGTTGGCACCGGTGACCCGGATCTCGGCGGTGTCCCCGTCAAGGGCGGTGACGGTGCCGGTGAGGGTCATGACGTCGCCCGGGTAGTTGGGGGCGCCGAGGCGGATGGCCACCTTGCGCAGGACGGCGTGCGGCCCGAGGTGGTCGGTGATGTACCGGCCGACCAGCCCGTTGGTGGTCAGGATGTTCATGAAGATGTCCGGGGAGCCCTTCTCGCGGGCGAGTTCCGCGTCGTGGTGCACGTCCTGGTAGTCGCGGGAGGCGATGGCGCCCGCGACGATCAGGGTGCGGGTGACCGGGATCTCCAGCGGTGGCAGTGCGTCGCCGACGTTCATGCGTTCTCCCCCTCGGATATGAGCGCTCCCAGCTCGGCCAGCAGCTCGCTGCCGCAGCCCAGGTAGGCGTCCAGCTGGCGTCCCCACAGGAAGTGCCGGTGGACGGGGTGGTCAAGGTCGGCGCCCATGCCGCCGTGCAGGTGCTGGCCCGCGTGGACGACCCGCTTGCCCGCCTCCGAGGCCCACCAGGCCGCCGTGAGGGCGTGCTCGCGCGCCGGGAGCCCTTCGTCGATGCGCCAGGCCGCCTCGTACGCGGTGACCCGGATGGCCTCGGTGTCCATGTACGCGTCGGCCGCGCGGAGCATGACCCCCTGGTTCGTGGACAGGGGGCGGCCGAACTGCTCGCGGGTGGAGGTGTACTCGACGGCGCGGGCCAGCGATCCGGCGCAGACGCCCGCCTGGAGCCCGGCGAAGGCGGTCCGCGCGCAGGCCAGTACCGCGTCGTACGCGTCCGGGCCGCCGAGCCGTTCCGCCGACGCGCCGGTCAGGGTGAGGCACCCCGCCGACCAGGGCGCGGTCGTCTCCACCGGCCGCGTCACGGCGCCGGGCGCGTCCGTGCGGACGAGCCACAGCGCGCGGTCGCGGTCCGGGACGAGGACGTGGGTGGCGTCGCGCAGCCAGGGAACGGCGGGGGCGGTGCCGGTGAGGCGGCCGTCGGGGCCGGCGGTGAACGCCCGGCGGGCGGGGAAGGCGCCGGTGGCGACCGCCTCGCCGGAGCCGAGGGCGGGCAGCAGGCGGGCGCGCTGCTCGGGGCTGCCGTGCGCGGCCACGGGCAGGATTCCGTAGGCGCAGGTGGCGGCGTACGGGACCTGGGCGGTGGCACGGCCCTGCTCCTCCAGGAGGAGGACCAGTCCGAGGAGGCCGACCTCCTCGACGGCGGCGGTCAGGCCGGCGGAGGTGAGGGCCTTCCAGAGTTCGGCGTCGCTCGCGTCGCCGGCCCCGGTGAGGCGTTCGTGCGTGGCGAGGTCGCGGAAGATCCGGGCGGCCAGGGACGCGGCCTCGGCCTGTTCCTCGGTGGGGTGGAAGTCCATCTCAGCCCGCCTCTCCGCGGAAGACGGGGAGTTCGAGGGTGTCGTCGACGCGCAGGAACTCCAGCCGGACGGGGAGGCCGATGCGGACCTTGTCGTAGGGGACCCCGGTGATGTTGCTGATCATGCGTACCCCCTCGGCCAGCTCGACCAGGGCCACCGCGTACGGGCCGCCCGCGGCGGCGGGGTCCTCGTGTGCCGTGAAGGCCGGGAAGGACGGGTGGTGCATGACGACGTACGAGAAGACGGTTCCGGCGCCGCTCGCCTCGACGGTGTCCCAGTCGGGGGAGGAGCAGGCGTTGCAGCCGGGCAGCCAGGGGAAGCGCAGGGTCGCGCAGGCGGTGCAGCGCTGGATCAGCAGCCTGTGCTCCCGTACCCCGTCCCAGAAGCCCTGGTTGTCGCGGTTGATCACGGGGCGGGGGCGCTGCGGCTTCGGCGCCGGCGCGGCCCCGGCGGGGGTGCCTTTCGCCGCGGGGGCGTACTTGAGGATGCGGAAGCGGTGCGTCCCGGCGAGCTCTCCGTTCGCGTGGACGTCCATCCGGGTCGTGACGAAGTGGCCCGTGCCGAGTTTGGTCGTCTTGCGCGGGGAGACCGATTCGATCACGGCGTCGAAGGTCACCGCGTCGCCGGGGCGCAGCGGGCGCAGGTACTCCTGTTCGCAGTCGGTGGCGACCACGGAGGTGCAGCCCGCGCCGTCGAGGAGGGCGAACAGTTCGTCGTAGGCGGTGGAGCGGCCGGTGTGGCCGGAGAGTCCGCCCATCGTCCAGGCCTGGAGCATGGTGGGCGGGGCGATGGCCCCGGGGCCGGTGTAGGCGGGGTTCGTGTCGCCCATGGCCTCGCACCAGTGGCGGATCATCGGCTCGTTGACCGGGTCCTTGGCCCGGCCGGCGGTGGCGGCGGGCCGGCCCTCGAAGGCCTTGAGCCTGCGGAGCAGCTCGGCTTCCGCGCCGGCTTCGCTACCGGCTCCCGTACCGGCTTGCGCGCCTGGGGCCGTCCCGGCGGCGGCGGGCCCGTCCGTGGTCCTCCGTTCGGCGGTCATCGCTTCCTGCCCTTCATGCCGAGCCGCATCATGGCGACGATCTCGCGCTGGACCTCGCTGACCCCGCCGCCGAAGGTGTTGATCTGCGCCGCGCGGTTCATCCGCTCCAGCTCACCGCCGAGGAAGGCCTCCGGACCTCGGACGAGGGCCTCCTCGCCCACCACCTCCTGGCAGATCCGGTACACCTCGACGGCGGACTCGGTGCCGAGGAACTTGACCCCGCTGGCGTCGCCGGGGGCCAGGGTGCCCGCGCCCACGTCCTGGACGAGGCGCCAGTTGAGGAGGCGTACGGCGGCCAGCCGGGCGTGGGCCTCGGCGAGCCGGGCCCGGACCCAGGGCCGGTCGGCGGGGCGTTCGCCGGTGTCCGGGTCGGGGGTCCGGGCGTGGGCGCGGGCGGCTTCGTAGAAGTCCTCGGCCTGCATGCCGATGGCGGCCAGGGCGACGCGCTCGTGGTTGAGCTGGTTGGTGATCAGCCCCCAGCCGCCGTGTTCGGGGCCGACGAGGTGGCCGGCGGGGACGCGGATGCCGTCGTAGTAGGTGGCCGTGGTGGTGAGGCCGCCGACGGTGTCGATCGGGGTCCAGGAGAAGCCGGGGCTGTCGGTGGGCACCAGGAGGATGGAGATGCCCTTGTGCTTGGGGGCCTGTGGATCGGTGCGGCAGGCGAGCCAGATCCAGTCGGCGTTCTGGGCGTTGGACGTGAAGATCTTCTGCCCGTCGACCAGCCAGCCGCCGCCCTCCTCGCGGACGGCGCGGGTGCGCAGGGCGGCGAGGTCGGTGCCGGCCTCGGGCTCCGAGTAGCCGATGGCGAAGACGGTCTCGCCGCGCAGGATGCGGGGCAGGAAGAAGTCCTTCTGCTCCGGGGTCCCGTACTTCATCAGGGTGGGGCCCACGGTGTTGAGGGTGACCATCGAGACGGGCGCCCCGGCCCGGTAGGCCTCGTCGAAGAAGACGAACTGCTCGTCGGGGCCCCGGCCCCGGCCCCCGTACTCGACGGGCCAGCCCAGTCCGAGCAGCCCGTCGGCGCCGATGCGGCGCAGCAGGGCGCGCTGCGCCGCGGGGTCTTCGGGCACCCCGTCCGGCATCAGGTCCCGGAAGTACTCGCGCAGTTCGGCGCGTAGCCGTGACTGCCCTTCTGACGGAGCGAGGTGCACGGCCCTGGCCTCCCGGCATCGCATCGGACGAGTGAACTGACTGTCCGTCAGATTCACTCGGGATGTCAAGGTCGGGAAGCACGCGGGAGGGCGCCCGCACTACCGGACCCCAGCCGGTCCGGTCGTACGGGCGCCCTCAGTGGTCTGCGCGGTTCAGGAGGCTTCTACCGCCACGGGAAGAAGTTCACCGCCACGTTCGAGTTGGCCTGGTGGATCGCCGTGAAGGCCGAGCCGTTGACCTGGGCGGTGTTGTTCTGGTTCGAGGCGCCGGCCCCGGTGGCCACCTGCTGGGAGGTGGACGAGTTGCCGTGGTTGTTGCCGCCCACACCACTGCCGATGATGCTGGCGACGCTCGCATTCGATCCGTCGTTCGCGAACGAGCCGTTGTCGGCCGACGCGACCCCGCCGAACAGCGCGGCGGCGAGGGGCAGCGAGGCAACGGCGGCGATGACGCGGGCGGTACGGATGCTTGCCATTCTGAGTCCTCCAGAAAACCGAAGTCGGGTTTACCCCAAGGCAGTTGGCCGACCGCCTCGGTCGTTCGCGGTGCTGACGACGTCGCGAGACCAGAGTTGCCCACCGAATCCCCGGCGAACCACCCCGCAGCCTGCTATTCCCCCGCAAGCATGACCAACAAGGGATAAACGCGGTTTGCGCCCCTGCCGTCCCAGATCAGCACCCCTGCCGCGGACGAAACCCGTGCCGCGCGGATGGTGAATCGTTCCGCCAAACTCACTCGACCCGGACATGCCGAAAAGGGCCGCGCCGTCCGGGAACCCCTCCGTCTCCCGGCCCTGCGGCCCTGCCGTACCAAGCTCCACGCCCCCTGCGCGCCCCCGCAATCCGCCGGAGCGAGCCCCCCGCTACGCGACCAGCCCGACCGATTCCCGGTGCGGGGCGGGCACGGCCGGTTCCCGGTCCAGGGCGGGCACGAGCGCGGCGGCGGTCCTGGAGCTGCGCACGGACGGGCTCTTGCCGTGGGCCTCGGCCCGGATCCGCTGCTTGATCGTCGGAGGGAGCGAGCCGCCGCGCATCATCGCCCGCCACGTCCGCCGCGCAACCGGAACCGGACGGCCTTCGGCGGGGGCCGAAGGAGTGGCCGCCGCGACCGGAGCGGCACCCGCCGGAGCCGTCCCGCCCACCAGGCCGAGGGCGGCCAGGAGCGCCGTGAGCGCGGCGAGGAAGGAGGTCCAGATCGACGTGATGCTGCTGCGGTGGGTCATGACGAACGCCTCGATTCGCGATGTTCCGACGGGCGGATCTGCATACATTCGTCATGATGTGACCGCAACCGCCCGGCTCCCACGACCCGCGCCGATCTTCCGACAAACACCACCCGGAAGGCCCAAAGCCCCTCGAACGACCCCGGAGAACGCGGGAAGGGCGCCCCTCGCTGAGGGACGCCCTTCTGGTCAGCGGGTTCGCTGACGGGGTGCGGTGGGTGTGGGATTTGAACCCACGGTGACTCGCGCCACGACGGTTTTCAAGACCGTTCCCTTAGGCCGCTCGGGCAACCCACCTGGCCGGTACAGAGTACCGGGATGTGGGGGCGGGTGGGGTGGGTGTCGCCCGGGACGGGGTCAGGACGTCTGGGCCTTGTCGTAGGCCGCCTTGGCCTCGTTGCCGAAGTACGGGCCGAACATCGTGTTCGGCAGGAAGTTGTAGCCGAAGCTGTTCACCGAGACCTGCGTGCCCAGGCCCGTCGACTCGTCGAAGTCCTGGAACCAGGGTCCGCCGCTGGAGCCGCCGGTCATGTTGCAGGACATGCTGTGGTCCTTGGTGAGCAGGAAGTCCTTGCCCGTGCTCGCGGCGCAGTAGACGAGCCTGGTGCCGTCGTAGGGCGCGGCCGCCGGGAAGCCGAAGGAGTACATCTTCTTGTTGTAGCCGCCGTTGAAGAGGATGCCCTGGGCCCCGACGGTCTGGCTGAGGGTCCGCCCGTTCTGCGGGGCGACGACGGCGAGGCCGACGTCCATGTTCATGTCCTCGCTCGCCGCCCACTGGTCGGTGGCGAGCGTCTTGACGGCCGGCCACTGGCCGTACGGGGCGTTGCCGTTGTCGTACCCCGGGACGAAGATCCAGTCGGTGTGCCAGGCCCCCTGGTACTTCACGCAGTGCCCGGCGGTGATGACCGTGCTCCCGTTCTGGCTCGTGACGGAGTCGCCCGAGCAGGAGGCCTTGCGGCCCTGGAAGGTGAAGAACACCCGGCCCGACGTCCGCACGACCGCCCCGCCGCCCGTCCAGGCGCCGCCGGCCTGCGGGAACGCCGTGGGGGAGGTCGGGGCCACCCGGGTGGGCGGGGCCGCCGGGGCGGACGCCGTACGGGCTCCGCCCGGGAGGGCCGCCACGTCGAGCGGGGTGGCCTGCCGCATCCGCTCGGCCGTCCAGAAGCCGGGGGTCTGCCCGGGCCGGAACGAGGAGGGCGGCTCCGCGGCCGCCGAGGGGGTGGCGGCCGTCAGGACCCCGGCGAGCAGGGCTCCCGCCGCGAGGAGGACGGATGCCGCCGTGCGATGACGATTCACGCAGGACTCCTTCTGCCGTGCCCGGACCGGTGGGAGCCGGGCAGGGTGGGGTGAAGAGCTGTCGGTGCGGATCGGCTGTTCGGCTTGCCGGGGCAGGTTCGCACGGGGGCCCCGAGATGTCAGGGGGCGGGCCGGACGTTCGGTCGGTTCCGGCCAGGAAATGGCCAACTCGCCCTGTCCCGGGCCGTCATGTGGTCACGAGCACCCCGGCGTAGGAGACCCCCGCCACCACCACCCAGGCCCCGAGGCCCAGCAGTGCGGCGCGGCCGCCGGTACGGGCCAGGGTCGGCAGGTGGACGGCGCTGCCCAGCCCGAACAGGGCCGCCGCCAGCAGGGCCTCCTGCGCCGTGTGCGCCCAGTCCAGCGCCGCGTGGGGCAGCAGGCCCGTGGCGCGCACGGCTGCCGCCGCCAGGAACCCGAGGACGAACAGGGGCACCGGGGCCGGACGCCTGCCCGAGGAGGTGCGCACGCCGCGCCGCCGGGCCCGCATCGAGAAGGCCACGGCCGCCACCAGCGGGGCCAGCAGGGCCACCCGCATCAGCTTGACGAGCACCGCCTCGCCGAGCGCGCCGGGGCCGGCGGTCTGGGCCGTCGCCACCACCTGGCCGACGTCGTGGACGCTCGCGCCCACCCAGCGGCCGAAGGACAGGTCGGAGAGGCCCAAGGGGCCCTGGAGCAGGGGGAGCACGGCGATGGCGAGGGTGCCGCAGAGGGTGACCAGCGCCACCGAGGCGGCCACGTCCTCCTCGTCGCTCCCGGACACCTCGCTCACCGCGCCGATGGCCGAGGCGCCGCAGATGGAATAGCCGGTGGCGATCAACAGCGGCTGGTCGCCGGGGAGTCCGAGACGGCGGCCCAGCCAGACCGTACCGAAGAAGGTGGCCGCGACCACGGCGGTCACCATGGCGACCGTCGCCCAGCCGAGCCGGAGCACCTGGTCGAGCCCGAGCCCGAGGCCCAGCAGGACGATGCCGATGCGCATCAGCCGCCGCCCGGCCAGGGAGAGTCCGGGGCGGGCGGGTCCGCGTACGACGGTCCGTACGCCGGGCAGGTGCGCCACCGCGATGCCGAGCACCACCGAGGCGGTCAGCATCGGGATGCCGGGGACCAGCCGGTGCACGCACCAGGCCACCAGCGCGCCGCCGGCCGCCAGGCCCAAACCCGGCCATGGGGTGGGTGTTTCACGTGAAACAACGCGGACCGGCTCGCTCTGGGGGCGGTGCAGGAGGGCCATCAGTCGACCGGGAGGGTGTAGACGCGGCGGATGCTGCTGCCCAGCCGGGAGACGTCGGCACCGTAGACGTGGATCGATATCGCCTTGTCGGTACAGGAGTTGCGCACTTTGTGGATGTCCCCGGGAGGGGCGAATCCGCAGACCTCGCCCTGGGCGTTGACCACGTCCTCGGTCGCCACCAGGCGGGCGGTGCCGACGCCGGGCGCGAGCCGGTAGCGGCGCTCGCTCTCCTCGCCCTGGTGCACCCCGGCCACGCACCACGACACGTGGTCGTGGATGCAGGTCTCCTGCCCGGGCATCCACACCAGGGCCACGACCGAGAAGCTCCCGTCGGGCTCCGCGTGCAGGACGTGCTGGCGGTAGTGCTCCGGGTCCCCCTCCTGCTGCTCCGCGGTCAGCAGGTCCGGCGCGCCCAGGTGCGGGGCGAGTCGCTCGCCGACGAGGTAGGCGGTCAGATCGGGGGCCAGCCCCCGGTCGACGACCGTGTGGATCTCACTGACGAGGGCGGCCATCCTCGTGGTCGTACGGGCCGGAACGGTGGTGGTCATACGAGCAGCGTCCGCTGACCGATCCATCACGTCCAACGACAGTTATGACCTGAAATCCCAACCACAGCTTATGGATTGGGTCTGCGGGCGGCTGCCGGGGATCAGCAGCCGACCCGGTTCGAGGCCACCCGCTTCAGCTCGTCGAGGACCACGGCCGTGGCCGGGATCCGCAGGTGGTCGCGGTAGACGTACGCGGCGATGTGGCGGCGCGCGGCGGGCTCCAACACCCGGCCGCAGACCCGGCTCAGCGAGAGCGAGGGCAGGACGAGCGCGGGCATCATCGCCACCCCGAGTCCCTGCGCGACCAGGCTCTGGACCACCAGGTTGTCGTCGGTGGCGAACCGGATGTCGGGGACGAAGCCCAGCTCGGCGCACTCGTGCAGCAGGTTCGCCCGGCAGCGCGGGCAGCCGGCGATCCACTGCTCCTCGGCGAGGTCGGCCAGGTGCACGGCCCGGCGGCGGGCGAGCGGGTGGCCGGTCGGGAGCAGCACGGTCAGCTGGTCCTCCAGCAGCCTGACCTCGGCCACCTCCTCGGGGATCTCCTCGTGCAGCCCGGGATAGGTGAAGGCCAGGGTGATGTCGCACTCGCCGCGCTGGAGCCTGCGCAGGGACTCCGGGGGTTCCCCCTCCAGGAGCTCCACCTGCACCCCGGGGTGGTCCTTGGCGAGGCCGCTGAGGGCCTCCGGGACCAGGGTGACGTTGGCGCTGGGGAACCCGCAGACCCGGACGCGCCCGGTACGCAGCCTGGTGTAGGCCTTCAGCTGGGCCTCGGCGGCCGAGAGGCTGCCGAGGATGGACTCCGCGTGCCGGGCCAGGGACTCACCGGCCTCGGTGAGCTTCATCCTCCGGCCCACGCGCGTGAACAGCGGTGTCCCGACGGCGCGTTCGAGCGCCTTCATCTGCTGGGTGATCGCGGGCTGGGTATAGCCGAGCACGCGCGCGGCGGCCGAGTACGAGCCCGCGGCGACCACTTCGTGGAATGTCCGTATGTGCCGTGAATCGAACACCACCGAAGCATAAGCAGATATTGGGAGGGGCCGTAGCCGGATTCCCGGCCACGGCCCCTCCCATCGAGCCACCGTCGAGCGGTGGCCCGGTGCGCGCTACTTGTCGCCGACGCGCGAGCCGAGCGTGATGTCGACCGTGGTCGGCTTGCCGCCGCGCAGGTAGGTCAGCTTCACGGTGTCGCCCGGCTTGTACGTCCAGATCAGGCTGATCAGGGTCGGACCGCTGTCGACCTGCCTGCCGCCGAACTCCGTGATGATGTCACCGGGCTTGAGGCCCGCCTTGCCGGCCGGGCCGTTCGGGTCGACCAGCTCGTTGGCGGGGGCGCCCTGCTCCGAGATCTTGGCGCCGTCCGACTTGGCCTGGAGGTCCACGGAGACCGAGATCACCGGGTAGACGGGCTTGCCCGTCTTGATGAGTGACTCGGCGACGTTCTTGGCCTGGTTGATCGGGATGGCGAAGCCGAGGCCGATCGAGCCGGCCTGGCCGCCGCCGAGGCCGCTGCTGCCGGCCGACTGGATCGCCGAGTTGATGCCGATGACCGCGCCGCGGCCGTCGATCAGCGGGCCGCCGGAGTTGCCCGGGTTGATGGAGGCGTCGGTCTGCAGCGCGCTCATGTACGAGTTCTTGCCGCCGGAGCCGTCGCCGGAGGCCACCGGGCGGTTCTTCGCGCTGACGATGCCGGTGGTGACCGTGTTGGACAGGCCGAAGGGGGCGCCGATGGCGATGGTCGGGTCGCCGACCGCGACCTTGTCGGAGTCGCCGAGCGGCAGCGGCTTGAGGCCGGCGGGCGGGTTCTTCAGCTTGATGACGGCCACGTCGTAGCCCTGGGCCCGGCCCATGACCTCGGCCTCGTACTTCTTGCCGTCGGAGAAGGTGGCGGTGAGCTTGCCGCCGTTGGCGGCGGAGGCCACCACGTGGTTGTTGGTGAGGATGTGGCCCTGCTCGTCGTAGACGAACCCGGTGCCCGTACCGCCCTCGCCGTCCCCGGCCGAGGCCTCGATGGTGACGACGCTGGGCAGCGCGGCGGCGGCGAGGCCCGCGACGGAGCCGGCGTCCCGCTTGAGGTCCTTCGGGGTGTTCGGCGCGCTGATGGTGGTCGAGCCCAGGCCGTCGTGGTTCCGCTGGGCCGCCCAGTAGCCGACGCCGCCGCCCACGCCGCCCGCGAGCAGGGCCGCCACCAGGACCGCCGCGACCAGCCCGCCCCGGCCCTTCGGCTTGGGCTGCGGGGCGCCGTCGGCGGTGAGCGGAACGCCCCAGGTGCCGCCGCCCTGGCCGGAGCCCGCACCGTACGCGGGGACCGCCGGGGGCGGCGGGGGCCAGGCCTCGGCGCCGTACGCGGTACCCGCCGGGGGAGCCGGCTGGGCGGCCGGGGGCTGCTCGTGGCCGTACGCCGGGGGCGCCGCGGGGGGCGCCGGCGGGGTGGGCGGGAGCTGCTGGGTGTGCTCGGCGCCCGGGGCGGGGGCCTCGGCCGGGGCGCCCTGGGGCGCCGGAGCCGGAGTGCCCGGCGCGGCCGGTTCGGGCGTCGAGGCGGCCACCGGCACGGGGGGTGCGGACGGGGCCGCGGGGGGCGTCGGGGCCGCGGTGCCCTCGTTCTCGGTGCTCACAGCGCTCTCTCCTCGTCACACACGGCGTACACGGCCAACACGGCTATTGGAAAAATCAGGCGATACCGCCCCGACACCCTCCGGGCATCGGTCCGACTGAACGTTCGATGCGCCGTAGAAGTTCCAGGGCAAAGCCTTTCCCATGACCCGTCAGAGCACTGTAAGCCGGACCTGTGCGTCCATCGCCTTCCTTTATATCCGACATAACGGACACACCCCCAGGAGTCACCCCGCCACGCGGGGGCTTCTCGATGGCACCATGACCGGGTGACCCACGCAACGCCGCGCCCCATCCAGGTCGTCGCCCACCGCGGCGCCTCGGAGGATGCTCCCGAGCACACCCTGGCCGCGTACCGGAAGGCCATCGAGGACGGGGCCGACGGCCTCGAATGCGATATCCGGCTGACGGCCGACGGCCATCTGGTGCTGGTCCACGACCGCCGGGTGAACCGCACCTCCAACGGCCGGGGCGCCGTTTCGGCCCTGGAGCTGGCCGAGCTGGCCGCCCTCGACTTCGGCTCCTGGAAGGACCGCGAGGAGTCCCCCGACTGGGACGCGGACCCGGAGCGGACCTCCGTGCTCACCCTGGAGCGGCTGCTGGAGCTGGTCGCGGACGCCGGGCGGCCCGTACAGCTCGCGATCGAGACGAAGCACCCCACGCGCTGGGCCGGACAGGTGGAGGAGCGGCTCCTCTTCCTGCTCAAGCGCTTCGGACTGGACGCCCCGCCCGCCGACGGCCCCCACCCCGTGCGGGTCATGAGCTTCTCCGCCCGCTCCCTGCACCGGGTGCGCGCGGCCGCCCCGACGGTCCCGACCGTCTACCTGATGCAGTTCATCTCGCCGCGGATGCGCGACGGGCGCCTGCCCGCCGGCGTGCGGATCGCCGGCCCGGCCATGCGGATCGTGCGCAACCACCCCGGCTTCATCCGGAAGCTCCAAACGGCGGGACATTCCGTCCACGTGTGGACCGTGAACGATCCGGACGATGTTCAGCTATGCGCTGATCTGGGTGTAGAAGCGATCATCACGAACAGGCCCCGTCAGGTTCTGTCACAGCTCGGACGCTGACGTCCCGTTTTGCACACCAGTCACAGGCGCCACCGCCGTGACGGGGCGTGCCCCGGCGCATCCGCTCCGCATTCGTTGGTCATGAATGCGTCAGAGCGGCGTCCAGCAGCGGTTTCCGGTCCAGGCCATTGGGGCATCCAGACCATGGCGTGGGGCTAAGGAGGTTCCGGGGGTGACGTTGGTGATGGCACAGGAAGTGCCCACGTCGTCGTGCATGGACATTCGCCATGGTCCTGCGGGCGTGGGCGAGGCGAGGCACCGGATGCGCGAACAACTGCGCATCAGCGGAGTGTCCGAATCGGTCGTGGACGATGCCGTACTGATCCTTTCCGAACTCCTCAGCAACGCCTGCCGACACGGCCGGCCACTGGGCGCCCGGGACGTCGGTGACGGCGAGGTGCGCGCCGCGTGGCGCGTCGACAAGGCGGGGCGGCTGACGGTCGAGGTCACGGACGGCGGCGGCCCGACCCGCCCGGTCCCGGCCACGCCCTCGGTCACCGCGCACGGCGGCCGCGGGCTGAACATCATCAGCGCGCTGGCCCAGGACTGGGGCGTCCGCGACGGAGCCGCGGGGGAGGTCACGGTGTGGGTGATCGTCGCCCGGGGGCACCGGCACGACGACTTCGCTACGCGCGTCGCTCCCCCGGCGATCGACTTCGTCTCCGCCTTCGACGATCTCGACGCCTGACGGCCCGGCGCCTGACGACCCGGCACCGCCGCCCGTACCCGACGGCGGCGAGCCCGAAGGCCGGGAGCCCAGAGGCCGGCATCCCGAAGGCCTGGAGCCCGAAGGCCCCGACCCGCACCACCGGCCGCCCGCGGACGCGGCCTTCCGGGAGCGCACGCCGACCGCGCTCCCGGCGGCACCCCACCGGTTCCGGCGGTACGAACGGCTAGGCTCGCGCCCAGAGACACCGCCGTACCGCCGCAACCGGGAGACACCCACGATGGCCAAGAAGCGCCCCGCCGCGAAGACCGCGAAGCCGCAGCTCGACAACGGGGAGATCCCGGTGGTGGGCGCGCGCGAGCCCTGCCCCTGCGGTTCCGGGCGCCGCTACAAGGCCTGTCACGGCGCGGCCGCCGCGCACGCCGTCACCGAGCACGTGCGGCGTCCCTTCGAGGGGCTGCCGGGCGAGTGCGACTGGGTGGCGCTGCGCGAGCTCGTCCCCGCGGCCACCGTGCCCCTGACCCTCAAGGGCGGCCTGCCCGAGGGCGTCCCGTCCGTCACCCTGGTGACCGTCCTCCCCATGGCCTGGCCGGCCCTGCGGCGCGAGGACGGCTCCGTCCTGCTCGGCCTGCAGAACGAGTCCTCCTCCGGCGACCTGGCCCGCGACATGGCCGACACCCTGGAGCGCGCGATCGCCACCGAGCCGGGCAACCCGGTCGCGGCCCGCCGTGTTCCGGCCGAGGGGCCCCGACTTCAGGATCTCCTCGACCAGGACGGCGTTTTCGAGCCGGTTGTGCACACGGGCTTCGAATTCTGGATTCCGGACGCGGAAAGCGCCCAGAACGCCTCCCCGGAGATCGCCGCCTCGCTGGAGCGCGCCAACGCCGCCGCCATCCCGACCGTCAAGCTCACGGGCGTCGACTCCGCCTACTGGTGCGAGACCCCGGAGAAGAACCACCTGCGCTGGGTCATGCCCCAGCCGGAGGAGAAGCTGCTGGACGCGCTCGCGCGCCTGCACGCGGCGGGCACCTCCTCCCTCGGCGAGGGCACCAAGCTCGTCGGCTCCTTCCGCGCCCACGGCCTGATGGTCCCGGTCTGGGACCTGCCCACCGGGGTCACCGCCGAGGACGTGGAGAAGCCCGCCGCCGAGCTCGCGGAGCGCCTGGCCGCGGCCCTGGCCGACGACGCACCGCTGACCGCGGAGGAGCGCCGGGCGCGCGGCGGACTCACCAACCGCCAGGTGACGCTCAGCTGACGCACGCCCGGCGTGCGGGTGGCCCGCGTGCGGCGCACCGCCGCGCGCGGGTCCGGTGACCGGAGTCACAACTCCCGCTAATCGCCTGCAAATCGATGTCTGAATATCAGAGATCGAATTTGCGAACAGGCGATCTCTTGTTACCGTTCTTGTAGCCCGGTCGCTGGTGCATCCCCCGTCGCCAGCGACCGGGCCTCTGTCTTTCGGCGGAGCTCAACCCTCCTTCGGCACCGGTGAGTTGCTCCCGGACCGCAGCAGCAGGTGCCCTTCGTCATCCGGAACTGCAAACTCCGCTACGGCCGAGTAGGCGTCCGGCGCCCCCGCGGACTCGCCCCGGGGCGTCTCGCACAGCCCCGGCTCGTCCCCCGCCGCCACCGCGCAGCGGATCTGCACCGTCCGCCCCGCCGGCCCCATCACCGTCAGCACGGCGTCCAGCGCACGGCCGCTGGTGTTGCGGTAGTAGCTCCGGCCCCAGGTGCGGCCCTCGCTCGCCAGCACGCAGGTCTGCGCTTCCAGCCCCTGCGGGGCGGTGAGTTCGGGACCGCAGCGGGAGTCGGTACGGGGCTGCTCGGGCGGACCGGGGCGCGCGGGGTCGGCGACGGGCCGCGCACCGTCCCCCGTACGGGAGGAGTGGGAAAGGCCGAGCGAGGTGAGCAACCCCCCGCCTTTTCCGTCGCCCTGACCGGCGAAATCCGGCCCGGCGATCGCTCCGGCCAGGGGAAGCGACAAGATGATCAACACACCGGCGCCGATACCGATCAGGCGGAGATTCATTCGCCGAAGATAGCGACGCGGGAATGGGGCGCGGAGATCCCCGCGCCCAATTCCCTTGGAAACCCGCCGTGCTGGCACCCGTACGAGTGATGAGCCGGCCGCCGGGCGCACCGTCCCCGAACCGGCTCGGACCCACTCAGTACGCGAGCCTGCTGCCGCCGCCGGGCGCGCTGCTGCTCGCCTCGACGAGCGCGTCCACGAGCGCCTCCACATCCGGCAGCCACAGTTCACCCGAATCCGGGTGCCGGGGTTCGGGCTCCCGCTCCCAGCGGACCTCCCCGCCGCCGGACGCCGGCGAGGGCGGCAGCAGCAGGTACCCGCCCTCGCCGTGGAAGCGCAGCGAGGAGGGCACGTGGTCCTTGGCGTAGAGGAGTTCGCCGAGCCGCTCCAGGGAGTACGGCGCGACGAGCAGGGACCACCGGGTGGGCGTGGCGACGACCGGACCGAGCCGCAGGCCCAGCCCGTCGAGCCGTACGACGGCACGCGCGGCCGCCCTCGCCGGCAGGCTCACCGCGCACGGCGCGGCCCCGCCGGTGGCCAGCAGCACCGGGGCGGACGGCCGCCTGCCCCACCACCAGGCCACCATCCGGGCGTCGGTGGTGGCGGCGAGCAGCCCCGGGTCGAAGGGATGGGCCCCCGGCACCACGCAGTCGGGGTCGGGACAGGCACAGCGTCGGCTGTCGGTGACGTGCCTGCCCACGCCCGGCAGTACGGGCCACTGCCAGGCGGTGGCGCAGGTCAGCGCCGCGTCGAGGAGGGACGGAGCCGCGCCGGCCCCGGCCTCCGCGGCGGGGCGGGAGGCGGGGCGTGGGAACTTCAAGCGATCGCGGAGCCGCTGGAGACGCCTTCCGAGGATCTCGCGCATGAGCGCTCGTTCCTTTCCGTTGAACGTCGAGGGCCACATCACACCACGTGAGCGGTGTCTCACCACACGTACACGTTTCGCGTCACTAGTCCGCCAGAAGCAGGTTCACACGGTTCGTGCAGTTGTCTTACGGGTCCGTCAAACGTCCGGCGGGGGCCCGGAACGAGCGGTCCGAGCGACCCGCGCCGGCATCGAGACCGGCTGCCGCCGCTTAGGACGACGGCCCGGGCCGGGCGGTTCCCGGCGGTGCCGGGGCTCCAACTGGCCCCGGGCACTGGCGATTACGTACCCGGACCCCTTGCAGCGCCTGTCCAGTCGATCGCAAAAACCGCTCGCATCCAGCTTTTTCCAGCCAAGTTTTAGCCCTGGCTCGACCGTGAGTTGCCGTCCCACGGACACCAGGATTCCCACTGGGACAATGCTGGACATCGATCCTCGGGTGCGTGTAGATGTGGATCCATTGATGGCGGCGCAGCACGATCTGGGGGTTTGCGATGCTATATGGCGAATCGCACCAGGTGGAAAGGCGGACGCCATGAGCGCCCCGCATCTGCCGAAAGTGGCTGGAATCGATCCAGCAGTTACAGCATCGGCGCACACTGTCGCGCCCACGCCCGGCCCCCTGTCCGCCGTGGCGGCCGGCGGCTCCCGGACCACCCCCGCCCAGGCCGCACCGCCTGCCGCGAGCAGCGTCATCCAGGACCGGCTGGCGGGCATGGTCTCCGACCTCACCACCCTGCACGAGCTGACCGAGCGCCTCGCCCGGGCCAGTGACCTCGACTCCTCGCTCCGGGAGTTCCTCCGGGCCGGAGCCGCGCTCGTCGGCGCCCGCCGCGGACTGGTCGTCCTGGAGCCCTCCGACGGACTCGGCCCCACCTCCACCATCGGCCTGGGCCTGGGCCGCGCCGACCTCGGCCACATCGAGACGGTGCCGCGCAGCGCCACCTCGTACGGCCGCATCCTCGACGGGCTCCCCGACGCCCACGGCGGCTCCGAGGTGCTCCCCGAACCCGGCACGGAGGCCGCCCCCGGCGGCCACGAGCCCCCCGTCGACCCCCGCCACCGCGAGGTCGCGGCCCGGCTCGGCTACGCCGCCAGCTACGCGCTGCCGCTGACCGCCGATGCCACCGGCCGGCTCGGCGCGGCCGTCTGGCTCTACGACGAGCAGGCCGAGCCGAGCGAGCGCCAGCGCGACCTCGTCGGCCTCTACGTCCGGCACGCCGCCGAACACCTGGCCCGGATGCTGGAGGTGGACCGCTCCCGCACCCGGCTGGCCACCGTCGCCGAGGAGCTGCTGCCCAGCCGGCTGCCGCGGATCCCCGGGGTCCAGCTCGCCGCCCGGCACCGCACCGGCCCGCTCGGCGGCGGAGACTGGTACGACGCGCTGCCGCTGCCCGAGGGGGCCATGGGGCTGGCCGTCGGATCGGTCACCGGATCCGGCCCGAGCGCCGTCGCCGCCATGGGCCGGCTGCGGGCCTCGCTGCGCGCGTACGCCGTCATGGAGGGGGAGGACCCCGTCGCGGTCCTGTCGGACCTGGAGCTCCTGATGCGGCTGACCGAGCCGGCCCGCTCGGCCACCGCCCTCTTCGCGTACTGCGAGCCCGCCGCCCGGAAGATCATCCTGGCCGGGGCCGGGCACACCCCGCCGCTGCTCATCGGCGAGCGGCGCACCGAGTACGTCGAGACCTCCCTCTCGGCGCCGCTGGGGATGCTGGCCTGCTGGGAGGCGCCCAGCGTGGAGATCGAGCCCGCACCCGGAGAAACGGTGCTGCTGTACACGGACGGGCTGCTGCGGCGCACCGGCGACCCCATGGACCGCGCCTACGCCCGGCTGCACGCGGCCGCCGCAGGGGTCCCGCGCGCCGTCCGGGACGACCCGGCGGCCCTCTGCGACCACATCCTGCGCACGGTGCTCCCCGAGGACGGGCCCGGCCCGGCCGGCCCGGGCGCGCACCGGGACACCGAGGACGTCGTCCTGCTCGCGGCCCGGTTCGACTGACCGGCCGGCGATCGGCCGGCCGGCGGCCGACCGGCCGGCACTCCACGACGGGCGCCCGTTTTGGCTGATATGTCACAGGACTGGCCGGGCGCCGCCCCCTCACACATACGATGAACGGGGTTCGCACCCGGACCCGTGCGTGTCGTATCGGCTGAGGAGATGACGTGGCTGACGAGCTCACCCCGGAGACCCCGGAAGAAGAGCAGCCCCAGAAGAAGCACAAGCAGCGCAAGAACGGGCTGTACCCGGGCGTCAGCGAGGAGCTCGCGGAGAGCATGCGCACCGGCTGGGCGGACACCGAGCTGCACGGCCTGGAGCCGATCGCGCAGGCCGGCCACACCGCCGACCGCCGCGCCGCGCTGTCCGCGCGCTTCCCCGGCGAGCGCCTGGTGATCCCGGCCGGCCGGCTGAAGACCCGCTCGAACGACACCGAGTACCCCTTCCGCGCCTCCACCGAGTACGCGTACCTCACCGGCGACCAGACCGAGAACGGCGTCCTGGTCCTGGAGCCCACGGAGGCCGGCCACCAGGCCACCGTCTACCTGCTGCCCCGCTCGGACCGCGAGAACGGCGAGTTCTGGCTGTCGGGCCAGGGTGAGCTCTGGGTCGGCCGCCGCCACTCCCTCACCGAGGCCGAGCGGCTCCTGGGCATCCCGGCCAAGGACGTCCGCGAGCTGCCCGAGGCCCTGACCGAGGCCACCGGCCCGGTCCGCGCCGTCCGCGGCCACGACGCCGTCATCGAGACCGCCCTCACCGACAAGGTGACCAAGGAGCGCGACGAGGAACTGCGCGTCTACCTCTCCGAGGCCCGCGCCGTGAAGGACGCCTTCGAGATCGGCGAGCTGCAGAAGGCCGTCGACTCCACCGTCCGCGGCTTCGAGGACGTCGTGAAGGTCCTCGACAAGGCCGAGGCCACGTCCGAGCGCTACATCGAGGGCACCTTCTTCCTGCGCGCCCGCGTCGAGGGCAACGACGTCGGCTACGGCACCATCGCCGCCGCCGGCGCGCACGCCTGCACCCTGCACTGGGTCCGCAACGACGGAGCCGTCCGCTCCGGCGACCTGCTGCTCCTCGACGCCGGTGTGGAGACCCACTCCCTCTACACCGCCGACGTCACGCGCACGCTGCCGATCAACGGCACGTACACCGACATCCAGCGCAAGGTCTACGACGCGGTCTACGAGTCCCAGGAAGCCGGCATCGCCGCCGTGAAGCCGGGCGCGAAGTACCGCGACTTCCACGACGCCGCCCAGCACGTGCTGGCCGAGAAGCTCGTCGAGTGGGGCCTGCTGGAGGGCCCGGTCGAGCGCGTCCTGGAGCTCGGGCTGCAGCGCCGCTGGACCCTGCACGGCACCGGCCACATGCTCGGCCTGGACGTCCACGACTGCGCCGCCGCGCGCACCGAGGCGTACGTCGAGGGCACGCTGGAGCCGGGCATGTGCCTGACCGTCGAGCCCGGGCTGTACTTCCAGGCCGACGACCTGACCGTGCCCGAGGAGTACCGGGGCATCGGCGTCCGGATCGAGGACGACATCCTCGTCACCGAGGACGGCAACCGGAACCTGTCGGCCGGGCTGCCGCGCACCTCGGTCGAGGTCGAGGCCTGGATGGCGCGGCTCAAGGGCTGACGCCACCGGCGACGCGGGGCGGGGGAGCCGGATCCGGTTTCCCCGCCCTTCCGCGTTCTAGGACACCCTCAGCAGCGCGTCGTCACGCCACTTCAGCATCCGCTCGAAGCTCACCACCGCGCCCCGGCCCGGCCGGTTGCGCAGGCGGACGTGGTCGGCGAGCTCCGCGATCAGGTGCAGTCCCCGGCCGTGCTCGGCCAGGGAGGGTCTGCGACGGGCCACCGTCGAGGGCGGGAAACCGGGACCCGAATCGGCGACCTCGATGCGACAGCGGTCCCCGTCGAGATAGGCGGTGACGTGATACGCCTCGGTGCCGTCCGTGACCTCGTCGGCGGGGACGCCGACCGGCGCCCCGGACGGACCGCCGCGGCCGCCGTGCTCCACGGCGTTCGCGCACGCCTCGCTCAGCGCGACCGACAGGTCGTAGGAGATGTCCGGATCCACCCCCGCGGTCTCCATCGTCCCGAGCAGCAGTCGCCGGGCGAGCGGCACGCTCGCGGCTTCGCGCCGCAAGTGGAGAGACCACCAGATGCTCATACCGTTACCTATTGCCGCCCGCGGTGGGGCGTAAGCCCCCGGCGGCCGGCACAGCCCTCATTCGGCCGACGCGGCATGTGCGTCCGGCGTGTATCGGGCGCGTACGCCGAGGTGGGAGCGCCGGGACCGGCCTGACCGGCCGCTGACGGCTCACCCCGTCGCACACCGGAACCATAGGGTCCCTCCAGCACCTGCCGTAGGCAGCGCCGGAGCCCAGTGCGATGATGACCCGGCCATGTCTGCCACCCACACGACACGCGCCGGAGCAGATCTCCGGATGACCCGGGCCGCGGTGTTCACCGCGGTCTGCGTCGTGCTGTCCGCGGCAGGACATGCCCTGGCCTCCTGCGCGACCGTCCCGTGGTGGGCGCTCGCCCTGGCCTTCGCGGGCGTCTTCGCGATCGCGGCCCCCCTCGCGGGACGCCGCCGGTCGCGGCCCGGCATCGCCGCCGGACTGGCCGTGGGCCAGCTCGGGCTGCACACGCTGTTCGGCCTCGGCCAGCACGGCACCGCCATGGCGCACGCACCGGCCGCCGGCTCCGACACCTCGCTGGCGGCGCTCGCCGCCCAGCTCGTGTGCGGGGGCAACTCCGTACCGATGAACCCGGCCGACGCCCGCCGGATCCTGGAGGCCGCCGGGCTGGACCCGGCCGCCCTCGCCGCGCAGGCCGCCGCATCGGGCCACATGGGCCACGCCCACCTGGCCGCGGCCGGCGCGGGAACCCCCCAGACCGGGCTGTTCAGCCCGGCCATGCTGCTCGGCCACCTGCTGGCCGCGCTCGCGGCCGGCTGGCTGCTGGGCCGGGGCGACGCGGCCCTGTTCCGCCTGATCGAACTGTCCCGGCTGTCCGGCGAAGCCGACCCGATACGTCCGCTGCGCGCCGCGCTGGCCTTCGTACGGGTCCTCACGGCCGGGCTCCTCGGCGCTCCCGCGCGCGGCCCCCGGGCCCGCCGGACCGCTCCGGCGCCCACCGCGACGACCGGCCGGGACGCACTCCTGCACACCGTGATCCGGCGGGGTCCGCCGGCTGCGCTCGCCCTCGCAGCCTGACGCGGCACCCCACTCCCCGGAACACCCGGCCGGAGCACCGGTGCCGTGACCTCCGCGCGCGCCCGTCCGCGCATGCCCGCTGTACGCGTGCGCGCGGATCCCGCCGTCCACCACTGTTCCGTGGAGTGTTTCCTGTCATGAAGATCTCTCGCGTCTCCTTCGCCGCCGCCCTCGCCGCCGGCGCCGTCCTCGCCCTGTCCGGTACCGCCTTCGCGCACGTCAGCGTGCAGCCCGGCGATGCCCCCAAGGGCGGCTACGCGACCATCAACTTCAAGGTCCCGAACGAGCGCGACAACGCCTCGACCACCCAGATCGAGGTCAACTTCCCGGTCGACCAGCCGCTGACGTCCGTCATGCCGCAGGACATCCCGGGCTGGACGTCCACCGTCGAGAAGACCAAGCTCGACAAGCCGCTGAACGTGCACGGCAAGCAGGTCAACGAGGTCGTCACCAAGGTGACCTGGAGCGGCGGCAAGATCGAGCCCGGCAAGTTCCAGCAGTTCCCGGTGTCCGTCGGCAAGCTCCCCGACAACGCCGACAAGATGGTCTTCAAGGCCATCCAGACGTACGACAACAACGAGGTCGTCCGCTGGATCGAGGAGACCAAGGACGGCGCCCCCGAGCCGCAGACCCCCGCGCCCGTGCTGAAGCTGACCGCCGCCAAGGCCGCGGACGGCCACGACGACGCCAAGCCGGCCGCCGACGCCAAGAGCGCCGGCAAGGACGAGGCGAAGCACGACGAGGCCGCCGCCAAGAGCGGCTCCGACACCACGGCGCGCGCCCTCGGTATCGCGGGCATCGTCCTCGGCCTCGGCGGGGTGGCCTTCGGCATCGCCTCGCGCCGCCGCTCCGCCTGATCCCACGGGGGCCCGCGGGCCCGTCGTCCACGGGCCCGCGCAGGGCCCGTCCACGGGCCCTCCCGGCCCCTCGAACATCCGCACCATCCCCGATCCCAGGGACATCTACATATGCGCACCACACGTGTGACGGTCGCCGCCCTCGCGGTGGCGGCCGCGCTCACCCTCACCGCCTGCGGCAGTGGACCGGCCAAGAACGACGGCGGGGTCACCCAGATCACCGGCGAGAAGAAGGCCGGAGCCGCGACCCTCCTCGACCGCCCCTTCGACAAGCCGGAACTCGTCCTCACGGACACCACCGGCAAGCCGTGGAACCTGCGCGAGCAGACCAAGGGCCGGCCGACGCTCATCTACTTCGGCTACACCAACTGCCCCGACGTGTGCCCCCTGACGATGAGCAACATCGCGGTCGCCAAGAAGGCACTCCCCAAGGAGGACCGGGACAAGCTCCAGGTCGTCTTCGTCACCACCGACCCGGAACGCGACACCCCGGAGTCCCTCGGCGCGTGGCTCAGGGCACAGGACCCGGCCTTCACCGGGCTGACCGGCGACTTCAGCACCATCCAGGCGGCCGCCCGCTCCCTCGGCATCGGTATCGATCCCCCCAAGAAGGAGGCCGACGGCAGCGTCGTCTCCATGCACGGGGCCCAGGTCATCGCGTTCTCGCCCAAGACCGACGAGGGCTACGTCCTCTACGGCGAGGGCACGACCGTCGACGACTACACCAAGGACCTGCCGAAGATCATCAAGGGAGAGAACCCGTGAACGCCCGCACCACCCGCACCCTCGCCGCCGCCCTCTCCCTGACGGCCGCGCTCGCCATATCCGGCTGCTCCTCCTCTTCCTCCTCGGACTCCTCCTCGGACGCGCCGGCGGCCGGGGAGTCCGCCAAGCCGAAGATGACCGTCAGCGGGGCGTACATGCCCGAACCGGTCAACGACAAGATGGCCGGCGCTTTCATGGTCATCAAGAACGACTCGAAGACCGCCGACAAGCTGCTCGCGGTCACCACCCCGCTCTCCGACGACGCGCAGGTCCACGAGACCAAGGACCAGAAGATGCAGCAGGTCCAGTCCATGGACGTGCCCGCGAACGGCGAGCTGAAGCTGGAGCGCGGCGGCAGCCACATCATGTTCATGGGCCTGAAGAACAAGCCGAACGTCGGCGACAAGGTCACCATCGAGCTGCGTTTCGAGAAGGCCGATCCGGTCAAGGTCGAGCTGGACGTCAAGGAACGGACGTACAACCCCCAGAACTCCACCGCCCACTGACGGACCGAGGAACTGACACGCCATGACGGCCACCGCCCCCGCTCCCCCTCCTTTCCGCGTCCGCGCCACGGCAGCCCTGCCGCGGCTGGCGCTGGTTCTCGCAGCCCTGCTGGCAACCCTGTTCACCGCGGCCGGCCCGGCCGCGGCACACGCCGCACTCACCGCGAGCGACCCCAAGGACGGGGCGGTGGTCGCCACGGCGCCCGCCCAGGTGACCCTCTCCTTCTCGGAGGAGGTGGCCATGGGTGACGACTCCATCCGCGTCATGGACCCGCAGGGCAAGCGCGTCGACACCGGCGAGCTGCGGAACATGTGCAGCGGATCGGTCATCCGCTACGGCACCGCCCTGCACTCGGGGCTCCCCGACGGCACCTACACCGTCGCCTGGCAGGCCGTCTCCGCCGACAGCCACCCGGTCTCCGGCGCCTTCACCTTCTCCGTCGGCGCCCCCTCGGCCACCTCCGTCGCCCTGCCCGACCAGAAGGCGGGCGGCGGTCCCGTCGGCATCGCGTACGGCATCGCCCGCTACGCCGCCTACGCCGGGTTCACCGTCCTCGTCGGCGGCTCCGCCTTCATCCTGCTGTGCTGGCGCCGGGGTTCCGCCGTGCGTCCGCTGCAGAAGCTGGTGGTGCGCGGCTGGGTCACCCTGACCGCGGCCACGCTGGCGATGCTCGTCCTGCGCACCCCCTACACGGGGTCGGGGCGGTTCGCGGACGCCTTCGACCTCGACGGGCTCAAGGCCGTCCTGGAGACCAAGACCGGCGCCTCCTTCATCTCCCGGCTGCTGCTCCTCGGAGCGGCCGCACTGTTCCTCGCCGTGCTGTTCGGCGCCTACGCCCGCCGCCAGAGGAACACGGACGAGCAGACCCCCGAGCAGGCCAAGGACACCGGCGACCTGGCCTTCGGGCTCGGTATCGGCGGCGCGGTGGTGGCGGCCGGAATCGCCGCCACCTGGGCACTCGCCGAGCACGCCTCCACCGGCATCCAGCCCGGGATCGCGATGCCGGCCGACATCCTGCACCTGCTGGCCGTGGCCGCCTGGCTCGGCGGGCTCGCCGCCCTGCTCGTCGCCCTCCACAAGGTGCCGGACATCGAGCGGGACGCCGTGCGGCGCTTCTCCCGGGTCGCCTTCATCAGCGTCCTGGTCCTCACCGTCACCGGCGTCTACCAGTCCTGGCGGCAGCTCGGCAGCTGGTCGGCGCTCACCGGCACCAGCTACGGCCGGCTGCTGCTGATCAAGGTCGGCCTGGTGGCCGTCCTCGTCGCCATCGCCTACTTCTCCCGCAAGTGGACCGGCAGGCTGGCCGACGCGGCGGCGGAGGACCGGGTCGCCGAGCCGGCCTCGGTCGGGGCGGCCGGCAGCGACGTTTCACGTGAAACATCGGCCGGCGAGCCGGCCGGATCCGACGAGCCCGGCGAGCCCGCCGACCCGAAGCGTGCCGCACAGCTCGCCCGCCAGCGCGCGGCGCGCGAGAAGGCCCTGGAGAACCAGGTGCGCGACGCCGACCCGGGCCGCTCGGGCCTGCGGCGCTCCGTGCTCGCCGAGGCCGCGGTGGCCGTGGTCCTGCTGGCCGTCACCACCGTCCTGACCGGCACCGAGCCGGGCCGCGCCGTGGAGCAGGAGGCCGGGCGGGGCTCGGCGGCCACCGCCGTACCCGACCGCGCCATCAAGATCACCCTGCCGTACGACACCGGCGGCCAGAACGGCAAGGGCACCGTCCGCGTCGAGTTCGACCCGGGCCGGGTCGGCGCCAACACCCTCCACCTGTGGGCGGACGGCGCCGACGGCAAGCCCGCGGACCTGCCCGAGGTCAAGATCTCCTTCACCCTCCCGGCCAAGGAGATCGGCCCGCTCCCGGTGGCCCCTGACCGCGCCGCTCCCGGACACTGGACGGCGTCCGGGGTCCAGCTGCCCCTCGCGGGCGACTGGCGCATCGACGTGACCGTCCGCAGCTCCGACATCGACCAGACGACCGTCCAGAAGAACGTGAAGATCGGCTGACCAGCGTGACCGACAGCACCACTCCGAGCACCCCCGACATCGAGATCTCCCGGCGCCGGCTGCTGGGCACGGTCGGCGCCGCGGGCGCCGTCGGGCTCGCGCTCGGCGGCACCGGGGGCGCCCTCGTGCACTCCGCGGTCACCGACGCCCCGGCCGGCGCCCCCGGCGCGGCCGGGTCCCTGTCCTCCCTCGGCGCCACCGCCGTCGCCTTCGAGGGGGACCACCAGGCGGGCATCACCACCCCGCTCCAGGCCAAGGGCCACGTCCTCGCCTTCGACCTCGCGCCGGGCGCCGGACGCACAGAGGCCGCCGCACTGATGCGCCGCTGGTCCGAGACGGCTCGGCGGCTCATGGCGGGGGAGACCGCTCCCACGGCGGACAGCGGCATCGCCCTCGACGCGGGGCCGTCCTCCCTCACCGTCACCTTCGGCTTCGGCCACTCCTTCTTCGAGCGCACGGGCCTCACCGGCCGCCGTCCGGCCGCCCTCGACCCGCTGCCGGACTTCTCCTCGGACCGGCTCGACGCCCAGCGCAGCAACGGCGACCTGTGGGTGCAGGTCGGCTCGAACGACGGCCTGGTCGCCTTCCACGCCCTGCGCGCCCTCCAGAAGGACGCCGGGGAGGCCGCCCGGGTGCGCTGGCAGATGAACGGCTTCAACCGGTCCCCCGGAGCCACCGCCTCCCCGATGACCGCGCGCAACCTCATGGGCCAGATCGACGGCACCGGCAACCCGAAGCCCGCTGACCCCGACTTCGCCAAGCGGATCTTCGTGCCCGCCGCCGGGCCCGGACCCGCGGAACACGCCTGGATGGCCGGCGGCTCGTACGCGGTCGTCCGCCGGATCCGGATGCTGCTGGACGACTGGGACAAGCAGTCCAAGGCCCAGCAGGAGCAGGTCATCGGCCGGACGAAGGCCAACGGCGCGCCCCTGACCGGCGGCGGCGAGACCACGCCCCTGGCGCTGGACAAGCTCGGCGCCGACGGCAAGCCGGTGATCCCGTCCAACGCGCACGCGCGGATCTCGGCCCCCGCCCAGAACGGCGGCGCCGCCATGCTCCGGCGGCCGTTCTCCTTCCATGACGGGATCGCCCCCGACGGCACCCCGGACGCAGGTCTGCTCTTCATCTGCTGGCAGGCCGATCCGCTGCGAGGGTTCGTCCCGGTCCAGCGCAAGCTCGACCGGGGCGACGCGCTGTCGGAGTTCATCCGGCACGAGTCGAGCGGCCTGTACGCCGTCCCGCCCGGCCCGGGCGCCGGGGAGTACGTGGGGCAGCGGCTGCTCGAAGGGTGAACAGCCCCACGGACGCGGCCTGCCCGGCATTAGGCTGATCGCATGTCGGCCACGCGCTTCACCTATCTCGGTCCCGAGGGCACCTTCACCGAAGCGGCCCTCCGCACCCTGCCGGAAGCCGCCACCCGGGAGCTCGTCCCGATGGTGTCGGTCCCGGCCGCCCTGGACGCCGTGCGCAACGGCGAGGCCGCGGCCGCGCTGGTGCCGATCGAGAACTCGGTGGAGGGCGGGGTCACCGCCACCCTCGACGAGCTGGCCTCGGGCGAGCCGCTGATGATCTACCGCGAGGTGCTGCTGCCCATCGCGTTCGCCCTGCTGGTGCGCCCCGGGACCGCGCTGTCGGACATCAAGACGGTCACCGGTCACCCGGTCGCCCAGCCGCAGGTGCGCAACTGGCTGCGGACGCACCTGCCCGACGCGGTGTGGGAGTCGGCCGCCTCCAACGCCGACGGGGCCCGGCTGGTCCAGGAGGGCCGCTTCGACGCCGCGTTCGCGGGCGAGTTCGCCGCCGCCACGTACGGGCTGGAGGCGCTGGTCACCGAGATCCACGACGCCCAGAACGCCGAGACCCGGTTCGTCCTGGTCGGGCGGCCCGCCCGGCCGGCCGCCCCCACGGGCGCCGACAAGACCTCCGTGGTGCTGTGGCTCGGCGACGACCGCCCCGGCGCCCTGCTGGAGCTGCTCCAGGAGTTCGCGGTCCGGGGCGTGAACCTGATGCTGATCCAGTCCCGGCCGACCGGCGAGGGGATCGGCAACTACTGCTTCGCCGTGGACGCCGAGGGGCACATCTCCGACCGCCGGGTGAGCGAGGCGCTGATGGGACTGCGCCGGACCTGTCCCCAGGTGCGCTTCCTGGGCTCGTACCCGCGCGCCGGCGTCGCTCTGAGTGAGGTGCGTGCGGCGCGGCCGGGAACCTCCGATGGCGACTTCACGGAGGCTTCCGACTGGCTGGCCCGCTGCCTCGACGGCCGGGCGTAGCCCGTCCCCGCCCCGTCCCCGCCCCGTCCACTTGTCCACAGAGTTATCCACAGGGCGAGATGGGGACCTGGGGACAAGTCGACAGAGCGGCACGACAAGGTCGACAAATCGGTCAGGCGGCTCAGGTTTCGCGCTGGGGAGCGACAGGTGAACGGCGTCACCCGTGTATCGCCGATCAACTCTTTGGAGCGAGCCATTCCCACCCGAATGAGTGTGTGAGGGTGGTTTGAACCCTGCGCGCCCCCGCCCCCTCGCGGATCACTATTGATCTAATTCCGTGTCCACAGATGCGGCGCACAGCCTGTGGATAAGGGTCCTCCCGACGGAATTCCTGTGGACAAGGCTGAGCCCTCAGCGCTGCTCAGGCCCCGCCCGACGCCCCCCACCGTGTCCCATTTCGGGGAAACGGGCCGGTTTTATCAACCGCCCGGAGGGGCCTCTTCCAGCCACCGCCGCAAGGGTTTTGCATTCTGCCCAATCGGGACATAATGACACGCAGCGTGATATCGGTGTGATCCCAGGAAGCCCAGACCGGTAGCCTGGAGGGGTGATTGACCTCCGGCTGCTCCGTGAAGACCCTGACCGTGTCCGCGCCTCGCAGCGCGCCCGTGGAGAGGACGTCGACCTCGTCGACGCGCTGCTCTCCGCCGATGAGCGCCGCAGGTCCTCCGGCATGCGCTTCGACGAACTGCGCAATGAGCAGAAGTCCCTCGGCAAGCTCATCCCCAAGGCCACCCCCGAGGAGCGGGCCGAACTGCTGGCCAAGGCCGAGCAGCTCAAGGCCGACGTGAAGGCGGCCGAGGCCGAGCAGAACGAGGCGGACGACGCCGCCAAGCAGCTCCTCCTCAAGATCGGCAACCTCGTCCACGAGGACGTCCCGGTCGGCGGCGAGGAGGACTTCACCGTCCTCGAGACGCACGGCACGATCCGCGACTTCGGCGCCGAGGGCTTCGAGCCCAAGGACCACCTGGAGCTCGGCGAGGCGCTGGGCGCCATCGACGTCGAGCGCGGCGCCAAGGTGTCCGGCTCGCGCTTCTACTACCTGACGGGCGTCGGCGCCCTGCTGGAGCTCGCCCTGGTCAACGCGGCGATCGCGCAGGCCACCGAGGCCGGCTTCATCCCGATGCTCACCCCCGCGCTGGTCCGCCCGCGCGCCATGGAGGGCACCGGCTTCCTCGGCCAGGCCGCGGAGAACGTGTACCACCTGGAGAAGGACGACTTCTACCTGGTCGGCACGTCCGAGGTCCCGCTCGCCGCGTACCACATGGACGAGATCATCGACGCCGACAAGCTGCCCCTGCGGTACGCCGGCTTCTCGCCGTGCTTCCGCCGTGAGGCCGGTACGTACGGCAAGGACACCCGCGGCATCTTCCGCGTCCACCAGTTCGACAAGGTCGAGATGTTCTCGTACGTCGCGCCGGAGGACGCCGAGGCCGAGCACAAGCGGCTCCTGGAGTGGGAGAAGCAGTGGCTGACCAGCCTGGAGCTGCCGTTCCAGGTCATCGACGTCGCCACCGGCGACCTGGGCTCCTCCGCCTCCCGCAAGTTCGACTGCGAGGCCTGGATCCCGACCCAGGGCAAGTACCGCGAGCTGACCTCCGCCTCGAACTGTGACGGCTTCCAGGCGCGCCGCCTGCAGATCCGCTACCGCGAGGACAAGAAGACCGCTCCGCTGTCCACGCTGAACGGCACCCTGTGCGCCGTCCCGCGCACCATCGTCGCCATCCTGGAGAACCACCAGCAGGCCGACGGCTCCGTGCGGGTCCCCCCGGTGCTCCGCCCGTACCTGGGCGGCCGCGAGGTCCTGGAGCCGATCGCCAAGTGAGCCCCGCCCCGTTCCCGTACAAGCTCGTCGCGACGGACCTCGACGGCACGCTCCTGCGTGACGACGACACCGTCTCGGAGCGCACCCGTGAGGCGCTCGCCGCGGTCACCGCGGCGGGCGCGGCGCACATCATCGTCACCGGCCGGGCCGTGCCCTGGACCCGGGGCGTGCTGGACGACCTCGGCTACAAGGGGATCGCCGTGTGCGGGCAGGGCGCTCAGGTCTACGACGCGGGGGCGCACCGGCTGCTGACCTCGGTGACGCTGGACCGGCAGCTGGCCGGTCTCGCGCTGTCGAAGATAGAGGCCGAGGTGGGTCCGCTGGCGCTGGCCGCCAGCCGGGACGGGGTGGACGGCGAGGTCCTGTTCGGCCCCGGCTACCAGGTGCAGGAAGGCCTCCCGGCGCTCTACCTGGAGGACACCACCGCGGTCTGGAGCGCTCCGCTCAACAAGCTGTACATCCAGCACCCGGGGATGGGCGAGGACGAGCTGGTCAAGGTGGCCCGGGAGACCGTCGGCAGCCTGGTCGACATCGTGATGGCCGGCCCCGGGATAGTGGAGATCCTGCCTCTGGGACTGAGCAAGGCCACGGGGCTCTCGCTCGCCGCCCGGCGGCTGAAGGTGAAGGCGGCCGAGACGATCGCCTTCGGCGACATGCCCAACGACATCCCCATGTTCGGCTGGGCCGCGCACGGGGTCGCGATGGCCAACGCCCACGCCGAGCTGAAGGCCGTGGCCGACGAGGTGACCACCTCCAACCAGGAGGACGGCATCGCGGTCGTGCTGGAGCGTCTGCTCGGCGCCGCCTGAGCCTCAGGACGAAGAAGCCTCAGGACGGAGAAGAAGGTCCGGAACAGCCCGCGCCGTGAGGCGCGCTCGAAGTGGCTGTCCCGGACCTCTTTGTTGCTCCCCGCACCTCCCACTGTGCCGCTGCCGCACGCCCCTTACCAGCGAATTTCCCCGGGCCCGCGGGCCGGGCGCGCGGGCTCACGTTTCACGTGAAACATCGGCCCGGTGCGGATCCGGGTGGAGGGTCAGCGGCCAGGCCAGCAGTCCGACGGCCAGCGAGATGGCGTGGCCGAGGTCGGTGAAGGTACCTCCCGTGAGCAGGGGGATCCCGAAGAAGGACACGGCTCCGGCCAGGTAGAGCCATCTCCACGGGTTCGGGAGCCGGTAGGTCAGGACGCCGATGGAGGCCGCGAGCCCGTAGCTCACGCCGATGTCCACGACGTGGGTCATGCTGTGCGGCGCGCGGTTGTCCTGGATGGCCATCAGCAGGACCTTCTGGCTGGCCAGGGTGGCGACGATGTGCGCGGTCGCGACGACCACCAGCCAGCGCAGGGTGCCGAGCCAGCGTTCGACGGTGGCGTGGAAGAGCTCGAAGAGCAGGGCGTAGAGGGCCAGCGAGGCCGGGTTCTCGATCCAGAAGGCGCTGCTGAGCAGGGCCCGGAGGGGGTACTTGACGAGCTGGTGGATATTGCTGCTGTTGCGGTGGAGCAGCACGTGGTCGAGCCGGTCCGGGGCGATCGCCACGACGACGCTGGTCACGGCCACGATCAGCAGCCATATGTGCGTGCCGGGCGAGGAGCGTATCCAGGCCCGCAAGGGCCTGGACGGCTCGGGGCCGGTGTGCTCGATCATGACCCGATGATGCCCCGTACGGACGTGCCCCGCCCGGCCGGTGGGCCGGGCGGGGCACGGTTTCGGCCGGTCCCGGCGGGTTACTCCTCACCCGCCAGGGTGAGGCGGCGCAGCTTCTGTCCCGCGTAGGCGGTGGCGCCGACGGTGACCGCGAGCAGCAGGAGTACGGCGGTGGGCAGGGCCACGCTGGAGTCGACGTACCCCTGCCCGGCGACCTTCTCGGCCAGGGCCAGGGCCCACTGCTGGACGCTGAGGGTCTTGGCGCCGGAGACCAGGCTGCCGAAGAGCGACTCCCAGATCAGGGCGTAGACCAGGCCGAAGACGACCGCGTGCCGGCTGACGGTGCCCAGCAGCAGGAAGAGTGCGCTGTAGGCGATCGAGGCGACGAGCGCGGCGACGGTGTAGGCCACGGCGATCTGCTGGCCGTTGCCGTTGAGGATGAAGCCCGCGATCAGGGTGGGGACGGCGGAGAAGACCATCGTGACCGCGATGGCCACGATCAGCTTGGTCATGATGATCGTCGGACGCTTCACCGGCTTGGAGAGCAGGTAGACGATCGAGCCGTCGTCGATCTCCGGGCCGATGGCTCCGGTGCCGGCGATGACGCCGATCAGCGGCACCATCGTGGCGAGGGCGAAACCGCCGAGCAGCTCCGCGGCGACCTTGTCGTCCACGCCGGTGAAGAAGCGGACGACGGCGGAGATGACGATCAGCAGGGCGGGCAGCACGAAGAGGATGGCCGCGCGGCGGCGGCCGAGGAGGGCCCGGTAGGTGAGCCGGGCGACGGTGGGGTTGTACATGGTTGCCAGCTCCTTTCAGGCCGCGACGAGGTAGGAGAAGACCGACTCGAGGGACTCGTCCGAGGGCGAGACCGTCAGCAGCCGGATGCCGTGCGCGCGGGCGACCCGCGGCAGCAGCTCGGTGAAGCGTCCGAAGTCGACGGCCTGGATGCGCAGGGCGCCCTCCTTGAGGTCGACCTCGATGCCGGCGGTCGACGGGTCGGCGATCAGGGCCGCGGCGAGGGCCCGGTCGTCGGAGGAGCGGACGAGGTAGCGGTGCGGGCGGTCCGTCATCAGGCGGCGGATCTTGCGGAAGTCGCCGGACGCGGCGTGCCGGCCCGCGACGACCACCTCGATGTGGGAGGCCAGCTGCTCGACCTCCTCCAGGATGTGGGAGGAGAACAGGACGGTGCGGCCCTCGTCGCCCATCCGCCGCAGCAGGTCCATGAGCTGCATGCGCTGGCGGGGGTCCATGCCGTTGAAGGGCTCGTCCAGCAGCAGCACCGACGGCTCGTGGACGAGCGCGGAGGCCATCTTCACGCGCTGGCGCATGCCCTTGGAGTACGTGGAGATCTTGCGGTCCTGGGCGTACTCCATCT
Source organism: Streptomyces sp. NPDC089915 (assembly GCF_040684675.1). Classification (NCBI taxonomy): domain Bacteria; kingdom Bacillati; phylum Actinomycetota; class Actinomycetes; order Kitasatosporales; family Streptomycetaceae; genus Streptomyces; species Streptomyces sp. NPDC089915. The sequence continues at coordinate 54,106 of NZ_JBFBGN010000004.1, forward strand.
CGACGGTGGCCAGCGCCCGCCGGGCCGCCACGTCGTCGAGTCCGTGCAGTTCGGCGTTGGCGACGACGAACTCCCATCCGGTGAGGAAGTCGTACATCGCCTCGCGCTCGGGCACGACGCCGACCTGCCGGTAGACCTGCTCGTTGCGCCAGATCGGCGCGCCGTCGAGGGTGACGGTGCCCGTGGAGGGGGCGAGGAAGCCGCCCATCATGTTGATGAGGGTGGACTTGCCCGCGCCGTTGGGGCCGAGGAGGCCGGTGACCCCGGGGCCGATGCGCATGGTCACGTCGTTGACGGCGACGACGTTCCCGAACCAGCGAGAGGCGTGGTCGATGTCGATGGTGGTCACAGCCCGGCCTTCCGGTAGCGGGCCATCAGGGCGGCGTAGGAGCCGGCGATGAGGCCGAGGATGACGAGCAGGTAGACGGCGCCGGTGCCGGCCGAGGGGCCCGTACCGCCCGGGAAGGCGGAGGTCGCACCGAGGAACGCGGTCTGCACGCCGTCGATCAGGGTGATCGGGGAGAAGAGGCCCAGCCACTCGATGGGGCCGGTGTTGCCGGTGCCGTAGGCGACGGCCTGCACCGTGGAGACGGCGCCGTAGGGGATGAGCAGCATGGCGATGACCGCGGCCACGCCGAACCCGCGGCGCGGGGTGAGGGCGGCCATGACCAGCCCGAGGCCCGCGAAGAGCAGCGACAGCAGAAGTACGGACACGAGTGCCTGCCCGAATCCCTTGGTCTGGTGACCGAAGTCGAACTTGGCCAGGAGCGAGCCGATCCACATGATCAGCAGGGGCGTGGCGGTGAGGATGAAGAGGGCCGAGGCCATCGCGGCGTACTTGGCCAGGACGTAGTCGACCCGCTCGATGGGCCGCGAGAAGTACAGCGGCACCGTCTTGAAGCGCAGGTCCCGCGAGACCGACTGGGGTGCCTGGGAGGCGAGGTAGAGCCCGATGACCACCTGGGTGGTCAGGGCGTACGTCGTGTACTTGATCGGCAGGTCGGTGGAGCCGGGCACCGCGATGGCCACCGCGACGATGATCAGCGCGGGGACGCACATCACCGCGAAGAGGATCATCGGCAGAACCTTGGACTTGGCCGAGCGGCCGAGCCCGTACGCGCCGCGCAGTGACTGCGAGAACAGCGAGGTGCGGGCGTAGGAGCGGCCGAGCCGGGGCCCGTCGTAGGACCGGTAGCCGATGTTGTGGATCTGGGTCGAGGTCTCAGGCGCCATCGGTACCGGCTCCCTTCTGCTGGATCTGGATCCGCTGCGCGGACTGGTCGCTCTCGCGGAAGACCTCCGCGATGTGGTGGCGGCGCTGTTCCATGCGCACGAGGCCGACGCCGAGATCGGCGACGGTGTCGCGGACCACGTCGTAGGTGTCCTCGCCCGTCGCCTCGACGAGGAGGATGTGGCCGGCTCCGGGCAGGCCCTGCTCCTCGCTCGCGTGGAGGGTGATGCCCGCCTCGGTGAGCGCCTCGCGCAGGGCGGCCGTCCCGTCCGGGTGCGCCTCGGAATCGGTGACCTCGACCGCGAGCGTGGTCGTCGTCTGGGTGAAGTCGCTGGTGGAGCTGGAGCGCAGCAGCTTGCCGCCGTCGACGACCACGACGTGGTCGCAGGTCCGCTCCAGCTCGCCGAGGAGGTGGGAGGTGACCAGGACGGAGATGCCGAAGTCGGTGTAGACGCGGCGGATCAGGCCGAGCATCTCGTCGCGGCCCACCGGGTCGAGCCCGTTGGTCGGCTCGTCGAGGAGGACCAGCTGCGGGTCGTGGACGAGCGCCTGGGCCAGCTTGACGCGCTGCTTCATACCGGTGGAGTAGCCGCCGATGGGGCGGTAGCGCTCCTCGTACAGCCCGACGTGGCGCAGGGTGTCGGCGGTCCGCTCGCGGGCGGCCGTGGGGGGCAGCCCGGACATCCGCGCCATGTGGACGACGAACTCGGTGGCCGAGACGTCGGGCGGCAGGGCGTCGTGCTCGGGCATGTATCCGACGCGCTCGCGGATGGCGCTGCCGTGCGTGGCGACGTCCAGTCCGAGTACGGCGGCGCGCCCCTCGGTGGCCGGGGACAGCCCGAGCAGGATCTTGATGAGCGTGGACTTGCCGGCTCCGTTGGCGCCCACGAGCCCGGTCACTCCGGGCCCGATGTCCAGGGAGAGCCGGTCGAGGGCGGTCACTCGGGGGTACCGCTTGCTCAGGCTTTCAGTCGCGATGACAGTCACGGATTCGACGTTAGTGCCGGGGCCCGGGCGGATCGTCAGACCTGGAGCGGGATCCGGTATCCGCCTTGAGGACTACGGACCCTGACGGAAGGCTGACGCCGGCCGGGCGGGACGGGGAGTTGTCCACAGGTCCGTGCACGACCCTTGACGTGATCTCCGGTCATTGTCACATTCATCAGTGTCAACTTTCGGCGCGTACGGCTAACAGGGACGGACGGCTGGCATGGCTGGGGACACGGACACCAGGGAACGGACCGCGCGGGGCTCGGCGCGGATGAGTGCCGGGCTGAGCGGCTTCAGGGAGGTCCAGCGCCTCGCCTACGAGTGCGCCGAGACCGTGGCGGCGCAGCTGCGGGCCGGGGTGACCGAGCGCGAGGCGGCCCGGATGCAGCGCGAGTGGCTGCGCGAGCGCGGGGTGCGGGACTGGTTCCACCTGCCCTTCGCCTGGTTCGGGGACCGCACCGCCTTCGCGAACTTCAAGATCCCGCTCCAGTTCTTCCCGACCAACCGGAGGCTGGAGCCGGGGATGCCGTTCATCCTGGACATGGCGCCGGTCTACCGCGGCTACGCCGCCGACATCGGCTACTCGGGCAGCCTCGGCCTCAACCCGGTGCAGGACCGGCTGATGTCCGATCTGCGGCCGCACCGCGCGCTGATCCTGGAGCAGGTGCGCGAGCGCCGCCCGCTGCGCGAGATCTACGAGAACGTCGAGCGGCTGATGACCCGCCAGGGGTACGCCAACCGGCACCGGGCCTATCCCTTCGGGGTCATCGCGCACAAGATAGACCGGGTCGGGGAGCGCCGCTGGTCCCCGACCGCGTTCGGGTTCGGCGTCCAGTCCCTGAAGGGACTGGCCTCCGACGCCCTGCACGGCCACCGCGAGGGCTGGTCCCCGCTGTGGAGCCCGTACCACTTCTCCGACCACCGGCCGCAGCCCGGCCTGTGGGCGGTGGAGCCGCACCTGGGCTTCCGGGGTACGGGGGCGAAGTTCGAGGAGATCCTGGTCGTCACCGACTCCCGGGATCCCGAGGAGAGCGCGTTCTGGCTGGACGACGACCTGCCGCACGTGCGGCGCTGGACCGAGGAGAAGGCGGCATGAGCGGGATGAGCGGTACGGCCCTGGCGGGCGCGCGGGAGCGCTGGGTGAGCACGGGCGGGATCGAGCTGTGCGTCGTCGAGCTCGGTGAGAGCGACCGGCCCACCGTGCTGCTGGTGCACGGCTACCCGGACAGCAAGGAGGTCTGGTCGGAGGTCGCCGAGCGGCTCGCCGCCCGGTTCCACGTGGTGCTGTACGACGTGCGCGGGCACGGCCGGTCCTCGGCTCCGGTACCGCTGCGCGGGGGCTTCACCCTGGAGAAGCTGACGGACGACTTCCTGGCCGTGGCGGACGCCGTCAGCCCGGACCGGCCGGTGCACCTGGTGGGCCACGACTGGGGCTCCGTCCAGGGCTGGGAGTTCGCCACGGTCGCCCGTACCGAGGGGCGGATCGCCTCCTTCACCTCCATGTCGGGCCCCTCCCTCGACCACTTCGGGCACTGGATCAAGAAGCGGATGACCCGGCCCACCCCGCGCCGGGCCGCCCAGCTGCTGAACCAGGGTGCGAAGTCCTGGTACGTCGGCATGCTGCACACCCCGGTGCTGCCGGAGCTCGCCTGGCGCGGCCCTCTGGGCAAGCGCTGGCCGAAGATCCTCGCGCGGCTGGAGGAGGTCCCGGCCGGCGCCTCCTACCCGACGTCCTCACTGCCGTCCGACGCGGCGCACGGCGCCTGGCTCTACCGCGACAACGTCCGGCCGCGCATGCGCCGGCCGCGCGCCGACGCGTACGCGCACGTACCGGTGCAGCTGATCACCCCGACCGGGGACGCCTTCCTCTCCGAGCGGCTCTACGACGACCTGGAGCGGTGGGCGCCGGACCTGGTGCGTCGCACCCTGCCCGCGAAGCACTGGATCCCCCGGACCCGCCCCGACCAGGTGGCGGCCTGGATCGGCGAGTTCGTCACCTCCCGGGAGGAGCCCACGGCGAAGGCCCCCGAGCAGAAGGCCCCGGGCCGGCACGCCGACCGGTTCGCGGGGCAGCTGGTGCTCGTCACCGGCGCCGCCAGCGGCATCGGGCGGGCCACCGCCTTCGCGTTCGCCGAGGCCGGGGCCCGGGTCGTGGCCGTGGACCGGGACGCCGAGGGGGCGGCCCGCACCGCCGAGATGGCCCGGCTCGTCGGCGCCTCCGACGCCTGGGGCGAATGCGTCGACGTCAGCGACGAGCAGGCGATGGAGAAGCTGGCGGCGAAGGTGGCCGCCGAGTACGGCATCGTCGACGTCCTGGTCAACAACGCCGGCATCGGGCTGTCGGGATCCTTCCTGGACACCTCCTCCGAGGACTGGCGGAAGGTCCTCGACGTGAACCTGTGGGGGGTCATCCACGGCTGCCGGATCTTCGGGAGGCAGATGGCCGAGCGCGGTCAGGGCGGCCACATCGTCAACACCGCCTCCGCCGCCGCCTACCTGCCCTCCCGGACCCTGCCCGCGTACAGCACCTCCAAGGCGGCGGTGCTGATGCTGAGCGAGTGCCTGCGGGCGGAGCTCGCCTCGAAGGCGATCGGGGTCTCGGCGATATGCCCGGGCATCGTGAACACCAACATCACCTCCACCTCCAGGTTCGCGGGGGTGGACGCGGCGGAGGAGAAGCGCCGCCAGGAGCGGTCCTCGCGGCTGTACGGGCTGCGGAACTTCCCGCCGGAGAAGGTCGCCGACGCCGTCCTGCTGGCGGTGGTGAAGAACCTGGCGGTGGTGCCGGTGACCCCCGAGTCCAAGGGCGCCCTGTGGATGTCCCGGTTCATGCCGAACACGCTGCGCCGGATCGCACGGCTGGAGCCGCGGCTGTGACGGACATACCCCGCTCGATCCGCCGGTCGTACCATCCCTCGCAGGAGGGCTCGCTGCTCACGGCGGTCGAGTACCTGGCGGCGCCTCCTGCCGCCCGGACCGCGGCGGGCGCGGTCGGCCGAGCCGCCATGTCGTAGGGAGCCGGGATTGTCCGATCAGGCGCCAGCCGAGTACCGGATCGAGGATCTGGCCCACCACAGCGGGGCGACCGTGCGCACGATCCGTGCGTACCAGGACCGCGGCCTGCTGCCGAAGCCGGAGCGGCGGGGCCGGTCCAATGTGTACCGGGACACGCACCTGGCGCGGCTGCGCCAGATCGCGGACCTGCTGGACCGCGGCTACACCCTGGCCTCCATCAAGGAGCTGCTGGAGGCCTGGGACGCCGGGCGCGGGCTGGGCGGCGTCCTCGGCCTGGTCGCGGAGGTGCACGGGCCGTGGACCGACGAGGAGGCGGACCGGATCAGCCGGGAGGACCTCAACACGCGGTTCGGCGGCCTGCCCGACGACGGGGCGGTGGACGAGGCCTGTGAGCTCGGGGTGCTGGAGCGCATCCCGGGCCGCCCGGACGAGTTCCTGGTGCCCTCCCCGCAGGAGCTGGCGGTCGCGGCCGAGCTGTACGCGGCCGGGGTGCCCCTCGGGGCGATCACCGGCCATCTGCGGGAGCTGCGCGGGCAGGTGGAGCACATCGCCTCGCGCTTCCTGGAGTTCACCACCGAGCACGTCTTCGCCCGCTACCTGGGGCAGGTGCCGCCGACGGACTCGGACGCGGCGGAGGCGGCGACGATGGTGCGCAGGCTGCGGCCCCTGGCCCAGCAGACGGTCGACGCGGAACTGGCGCGGGCGATGCGGCTGTTCGCGACCCGGCACCTCCAGCGCCACCTGGGCGCCCCGGGAGCGGTCCAGCCGGCGGGGCCCGCACCGGTGGCCCTGCCCGCCGAGACGGTGCGGGCGGTGCAGGAGCTGGTGGGTCCCGAGCACGTGGCGGAGTTCGTCCGGGCCGCGACGGAACGCGAGCTCCAGGCCCGGACGATGAACGATCTGGCCAGCAGGGGCGGCCGGTAATGCTCGATCGGTAGTCCACAGGCGATCCCCAGGGCGAATCGCTCAGATGACTCCGAAACCCGTCGAAACGGCTGTGGACAACTCCCTTCTACCTGTGGGCAACACGGGTGGCGGGTCAGACGATCGCCTCGAAGCCGGCTCCGGGGCGGGGCATATCGGCCAACGGGGCCGGCGCGTCCGCCTGCGCGGGGCGCTCCTGCCCGGATCCGGTCCGGCCGTGCTCGCGCCCGTAGAGGAGGGTGGCCAGGGCCAGGCCGAGGACACCGCCGGCCAGCTGCGCCGCGACGAACCCGGGCAGCGACTGCGGGGCGATGCCGGTGAAGGAGTCGCTGAAGGCGCGGCCGATCGTGCCGGCCGGGTTGGCGAAGGAGCCCGACGAGGTGAACCAGATCGCGGCGGCGATGTAGGCGGCGACGGCGACCGGGATGAGCCTCGGGCGGCCGATGCGGCCGAGGCCCTGGATGACCAGGACCAGTCCGGCGGTGGCGACGATCTCGCCGATCAGCAGGTGCCCGCCGTCGCGGACCTGGGTGGAGAAGGTGCCGGGGGTGCGGCCGAACATCGTCTCGGCCAGTACGGCGCCGCCGATGGCCCCGGCGGTCTGCGCGGCCGCGTAGGCAAAGGCCTCGCGGGCGTCGAGCCCCTCGCCGCCCGCCCGCCGGGCCCACCAGGCGGTGAGGGTGACCACGGGGTTGAGGTGGGCGCCGGACAGGGGCCCGAAGAGGGTGATGATCAGGCCGAGGCCGATCGCGGAGGCGAGCGAGTTGGCGACGAGGGCGACACCGGTGTCGCGGCTGAGGGACGCGGCCTGGATGCCGGACCCGATCACCACCACGAGCAGGCTCGCGGTGCCGATGAGCTCGGCAGCCGTGCGCCGCAGCAGTGAAGCCTTATTTGTCATAGTTTCTCCCTCTGGAATCAGCGTTTAGCGGAAAATATATTCCGTATCTTGGAACCTTGATAGAGGGAGTCCAGGGCTGCCCGAGTCCGCCCGGGCGCGAAAAACCGATGCCGGCGGCCCGCTCGGGCCGTCAAGCTGGGGACATGGATGACCGACGCACCGTGAAGGTGTCCAAGTACGTCTCGAAACACCTGCGACATCAGCCGGAACGGATCGGACTGACGCTCGACCCGCAGGGCTGGGTGGAGATCGACGACCTCCTGCGCGCCGCGGCGGCGCACGGCTTCCCGTTCAGCCGCGCCGAGCTGGACCACGTGGTCGCCGCCAACGACAAGCGGCGGTTCGCCGTCGACGGCACCCGCATCAGGGCCAGCCAGGGCCACACCGTGGCGGTGGACCTGGGCCTGCCGGAGGCCGAACCGCCCGCGTACCTCTACCACGGCACCGTCGCCGCCGCCCTCGACCCGATCCGCGCCGAGGGGCTGCGCCCGATGGCCCGCCACCACGTACACCTGTCGCCCGACCGCGAGACGGCGACCCGCGTGGGGGCGCGCCGGGGCCGCCCGGTGGTCCTCGCGGTGGACGCCGGGGCGATGCGCGCGGCCGGACACGTCTTCCTGCTCAGCGCCAACGGGGTATGGCTGACGGACGCGGTACCGCCGGAGTTCCTGCGCTTCCGGTAGCGGCTCGGGAACTCCGGCGAGCCGGTCGGAAAGGAGCCGTCAGGCGCCGAGCTGGGCGAGCGCCTCGGTGGCGATCCGCTCGAAGACGGCCTCGTCGGCCGCGAAATCGGAGTCCGGGATCGGGGCGTGGACGACCAGTTCGGTGAAGCCCAGCTCGCGGTGACGGCCGGCGAAGTCGACGAACGCGTCCACGGACTCCAGCATCGTGCCGCGTTCCGGGGTGAACCCGGTCAGCAGGACCCGCTCGATGGACCCGGGCTCCCGCCCGGTCTCCGCGAGGGCCTTCTCCAGCTTCCCGACCTGCCCGCGCAGGGCCTCCAGCGACTGTTCCGGCGTTCCCTCGAAGACCTTGGGGTCACCCGCGGTCACCCAGGCCTGGCCGTGCTTCGCCGCGAGCTTCACACCGCGCGGACCGGTAGCCGCCACGGCGAACGGCAGGCGCGGACGCTGGACGCACCCGGGGATGTTCCGGGCCTCCTCCGCGGAGTAGAAGGTGCCACGGTGGGTCACCGCGCTCTCGGTGAGCAGCCGGTCCAGCAGCGGGACGAACTCGGCGAAGCGGTCCGCCCGCTCGCGCGGGCTCCACTCCTCCTGCCCCAGCGCGGTCGCGTCGAAGCCGTTCCCGCCGGCGCCGATGCCGAGGGTGATCCGGCCGCCGGAGATGTCGTCCAGCGACATCAGATCCTTGGCCAGGGTCACCGGGTGCCTGAAGTTCGGCGAGGTGACGAGCGTGCCCAGGCGGAGCCGCTCGGTGACGGCAGCGGCGGCGGTGAGGGTGGGCACCGCACCGAACCAGGGGCCGTCGCGGAAGGTCCGCCAGGTCAGGTGGTCGTAGGTGTATGCGGTGTGGAACCCGAGCCGCTCGGCCCGCTCCCACTGGTCACGGCCGCCGTCGTGCCACGGGCGGACCGGCAGGATCACGGTGCTCAAGCGAAGACTCATGCCGCCGAGCCTACGGTGCCGGCCGGTCCTGCGCTGTGAGCCACGTTTCACGTGAAACATCTCTTCCCGATCATGGTGAACGGGTGGGAACCCATGGGCGAAGATGGAGCGGTGACCTCGGCTCCCCAGCGCCCGGAAGGGCCCTTCCCCGCACCCCGGCTCATCGCCACCGATCTCGACGGCACCCTGCTGCGCGACGACAAATCCGTCTCACCGCGCACGGTGGCAGCGCTCGCCGCCGCCGAGGAGGCCGGGATCGAGGTCTTCTTCGTCACCGGCCGCCCGGCCCGCTGGATGGACGTGGTCAGCGATCACGTCCACGGGCACGGCCTGGCGATCTGCGCGAACGGGGCCGCCGTCGTCGACCTGCACGCCGGACGGGAGTTCGTCCGGGTCCGGGCGCTGGCACGGGCCACCGCGCTCACGGTCGTCGAGACCCTGCGGGCGGCCGTCCCCGGCACCTCCTTCGCGGTCGAGACGACCGACGGCATCAACTACGAGCCGGCCTACCCGCCCTTCTTCCAGGACCCGGGGGCCACGGTCGCCACCGCCGAGAAGCTGCTGCGCGAGGAGGAGGACGGCAGCGCCGCACCGGTGCTGAAGCTGCTCGCGCACCACGCCGAGCTGTCCCCGGACGAGTTCCTCGCCCAGGCCCGCACGGCCGCCGGGGCCTACGCCTCGATCACCCGCTCCAGCCCCACCGCCCTGCTGGAGATCAGCGGGCTCGGGGTCTCCAAGGCCAGCACGCTGGAGCTGTGCTGCGCCGAGCGCGGCATCTCCCCGGCGGAGGTCGTCGCCTTCGGCGACATGCCGAACGACATCGAGATGCTCCGCTGGGCCGGCACCTCGTACGCGATGGGCAACGCCCACCCCGACGTGCTCGCGGCCGCCTCGGGCCGGACCGTGGCGAACGACGAGGACGGGGTCGCCGTCGTCATCGAGCGCATCCTCGCCGAACGGACCGTCCGCGGGGAATCGGCCTAGGAACGGCAGCATCCGGAAGAGACGGCTAGGCCAGGCAAGATCTGAAAGAGCCGTCTGCCTAGAGCGGGGCCTCCCACACCAGGGCGGTCCCGCCGCCGTCCTCCCCGATGCCGGGGCCGTACCAGCTGGAGCCGCCGAGGGACTCGGCCCTGCGGCGCAGGTTCCGCAGGCCGCTGCGGCGTCCTCCCTCGGGGATGCCCACCCCGTCGTCGGCGACCTCCAGCCGCACCCCCGGCCGGCCGTCGCCCAGGCTGACGGTGGAGTCGACGACCACCTCGATCCGGGACGCGTCCGCGTGCCGGAAGGCGTTCGACAGGGCCTCGCGCAGAGCGGCGATCAGGTTCTTGCCGACCAGTTCGCCGACGGCCGCGTCGATGGGCCCGACGAACCGGTGCGCGGGCTTGAAGCCCAGCGGGACGGCGGCCATGTTGATCTCCCGCAGGACGCGGGTGCGCAGCCCCGACGGGGCTTCCGCCGGGCCCTGCTGGAGCGCGAAGATCGCGGTGCGGATCTCCTGGATGGTCACGTCCAGCTCGTCCACGGCCTTCCCCACGCCGTCGCGGACCTCGGGGACGATGGAGCGGCGCTGGGCTCCCTCCAGCATCATCCCGGTGGCGAACAGCCGCTGGATGACCAGGTCGTGCAGGTCCCGGGCGATCCGGTCGCGGTCCTCGAACACCGCCAGCCGCTCCCGGTCGCGCTGCGCCTCGGCCATCATCAGCGCCAGGGCGGCCTGCGAGGCGAACTGCGTGGCCAGGGTCCGCTCGGCCTCGGTGAAGGGCCGCTTGTCCCGGGCGCGCGGGGTGACGAGCGCCCCCAGCACCCGCCCGCCGCTGTGCAGGGGCAGCATCATGCAGGGCCCGTACTGGCTCGTGAGCCGGCTGATCATGCGGGGGTCCGAGGAGGCGTCCTCCACGAACACCGGCTCGCCCTGGAGCAGCCTGACCACCACCGGGCTCTCGGCGGGGATCACCACACCCAGCGAGGTGGCCGGGTTGTCGGCGGAGACGGCGACGATCTCCATCCCGCCGTCCTCCGCCGGCAGCATCACGATCCCGGCCGCCGAGTCGGCCAGGTGGCGGGCCTGCTCGGCGACCACCGCGAGGGCGTCGTCCGCGTCGCCGCCCGACAGCAGCGCCGTGGTGACCGCCACCGAGCCGTCGATCCAGCGCTCCCGCTGGGTGGCGGCCTCGTACAGCCGGGCGTTGCCGATGGCGATGCCGGCCTCCGTGGCCAGCACCCGGACCATGTGGACGTCGTAGTCGTTGAACTCGCCGCCGCCGTTCTTCTCGGCGAGGTAGAGGTTGCCGAAGATCTCCCCCTGCACCCTGATGGGGACACCGAGGAAGGTCTTCATGGGCGGGTGGTCCGGAGGGAAGCCGGCCGACCGCGGATCCTGCGTCAGATCGGCGAGCCGCACCGTGTCGGGGTGGGAGATCAGCGCGCCGAGCAGGCCCCGCTTGCCGTCCGGACGGTGGCCGATCCGCTTCGCCTCCGCGGGTCCTAGGCCGAAGGTCACGAAGTCCGAGAGCCCGGGGCCGTCCGTGTCGACGACGCCGATCGCCGCGTAGCGGGCGTCCGCGAGCTCGGCGGCCGTCTCGCAGATGCGGTCCAGCGTGGAGTGCAGTTCGAGACCCGTCCCGACGGAGCGCATGGCCTCCAGCAGTTGCGGCACCCGGGCGGTCAGCTCGGTGGACAGCCCCTGCAGGCTGCGGGTGGCCTGGGTGGCGGCCTCCATCGGGTCCTGTGCTTCCCGGGCGGGCTCCGGCGGTTCCTGGGACTCCTGCACTGACATGTCCTTGAGCCTAGTTAGTCCCGTTTAGGAGGGAAAGTCAGCTCGTGGAGACGGCTGTGGACTCGGCCGGAATCACGCCCGCCCTCCGTTCCCGCTCCAGCAGGCTCCGCAGCGGACCCTCGACGGCGGCCAGCTCCGCGTACGCACCCCGCTGCACGACCTCGCCCCGGTCCAGCACGAGCACCTCGTCGACCGCCTCCAGCCCGGCGAGCCGGTGCGTGATCAGCACGGTCGCCCGGCCCTCGGTAGCCTCCAGCAGGTCCGCCGTCAGGGCGTCCGCGGTCGCCAGGTCCAGGTGCTCGGCCGGCTCGTCGAGGACGAGGACGGGGAAGTCCGCGAGCAGGGCGCGGGCCAGGGCGAGCCGCTGGCGCTGGCCGCCCGAGAGGCGCTGCCCGTGCTCGCCGACCAGGGTGTCGAGCCCGTCCGGGAGCCCGTCGGCCCACTCCAGCAGGCGTGCCGCGGCGAGCGCCTCCCGCAGCTCCTCCCCGCTCGCGCCGGTACGGGCCAGGCGCAGGTTCTCGCGGACCGAGCTGTCGAAGATGTGGGCGTCCTGGGCGCACAGCCCGACGAGGCGGCGTACCCCGTCGCCGTCGAGGGCGCGGGCGTCCGTCCCGCCCAGGGAGTACGTCCCCTCGCTCGGGTCGAGGAAGCGGAGCAGGACCTGGGCCAGCGTGGTCTTGCCCGAGCCCGAGGGCCCGACGACCGCGATGCGCCGGCCGGCCTCCAGGGTCAGGTCCAGCCCCCGCAGCGCGTCCCGCTCCTGTCCGCCGTGCCGGGCGGCGAGTCCGGTGAGCGTCAGCGGGAAGGGCGAGGAGGGCAGCTCGCGCGGCTCGGCCGGGTCGGCGACGGGCACGGGCGCGTCGATGACCTCGTACACGCGCTCGGCGCTCCGGCGCACCCGCTGCCGGTACTGGACCGCGAGGGGGAGCCCGCTGACCGCCTCGAACGCGGCGAGCGGGGTCAGCACCACCACCGCCATGGCCACTCCGGACAGCCGCCCGTCCGCGACGGCGCCCGCGCCGGCGAACGCGGCGCCCACCACGGTGAGCCCGCACACCAGGGCGGACAGCCCGCCGCCCAGTCCGGCTGCCGCGGCCCCGCGCGAGGCGATCCGGGTGAGCACCCCGTCCGCGTCCCGCGCCCGGGCCTTCCGGTCGGCGAGGGCGCCGGCGACGGTGAGTTCCGCGGTACCCGTCAGCAGGTCGGCCACCCGGGTGGCGAGCTCGCCCCGGGCGGGTGCGAGCCGCCGCTCGGCACCGCGCGCGCACGCCCCGCTGACCAGCGGAACCCCGATCCCGGCCACGAGCAGCCCCACCGCCAGCGCCGCGCCCGCCCCGGGCAGCAGCCAGGCCGTGAACGCCACCGATCCGGTGCCCACGAGCAGCGCGGTGCCCACCGGCAGCAGCCAGCGCAGCCAGTAGTCCTGGAGCGCGTCGGCGTCGGCGACCAGGCGGGACAGCAGGTCCCCGTGCCGCTGCCCGCGCAGTCCGGCGGGCGCGATCTTCTCCAGCCTCCGGTACACGGCGACCCGCAGATCGGCGAGCATCCGCAGGACGGCGTCGTGCGACACCAGGCGCTCGGCGTACCGGAAGACGGCCCGCCCGAGGCCGAAGGCCCGGGTCGCCGTGACGGCCACCATCAGGTACAGCACCGGCGGCTGCTCGGACGCCCGGGAGATCAGCCACCCGGACACGGCCATCAGCCCGACGCTGCACCCGACGGCCAGTGCCCCGAGCAGCAGCCCGAGCCGGAACCGGCCCTGCCAGGCCGAGGCCACGGCCCGCACGCGCCGCAGCGGGTCCCCGCCGCCCGAGTCCGCGCCCCCGCCGCCGGTCCGTTCCCGCGAGGTCCCGAGGATCCACTCCCCGGGGTCGGACATCCCCGCGGCCGTACGCGGGGCGGCCCCGGAGGCCGGGACCGGTGCCGTCTTCCGTTCGGCCGCGTCCTCGCCGCCCTCGCCCACCGACACCACCCGGTCGGCGACCGCCAGCAGCGCCGGGCGGTGCACCACGAGGAGGACGGTCCGCCCGGCCGCGAGGCGCCGTACGGCCTCCACGATCGCGGCCTCGGTCTCCCCGTCCAGGGCGGCCGTGGGCTCGTCCAGCAGCAGCACCGGCCGGTCCGCGAGGAAGGCCCGGGCCAGGGCCAGCCGCTGGCGCTGGCCGGCGGACAGGCCCGTGCCGCCCTCGCCGAGCAGGGTCCGCGTCCCGCGCGGCAGGGCCGAGACGAACTCCCAGGCCCCGGCGTCGCGCAGCGCCGTCTCCACCGCCTCGTCATCGGCACCGGGCCGGGCCAGGCGGACGTTCTCGGCGATGGTTCCGGCGAACAGGTGCGGCCGCTGGGGCACCCAGGCGATCCGCTCCCGCCACTGTTCGAGGGAGAGTCCGGCGAGGTCCGCACCGCCGACGCGGACCTGCCCGGCCGTGGGCGTGACGAACCCGAGCAGGACGTTCAGCAGGGTGGACTTGCCCGCCCCGCTCGGCCCGGTGAGCGCCACGCACTCACCGGGCCCGACGACCAGCGACACCGGCCCGGGGGAGGAGACGGCGCGCCCCTCGTGGCGGACCTCGACGGCGTCGAGCTCGATGACCGGCCCGCCGGCCGGCACCGGCGCCCCGGCGCCCGGCACGGGGGCCGGGGTCTCCAGGACGGCGAAGATCTCCTCCGCGGCGGCCAGCCCCTCGGCGGCCGCGTGGTACTGGGCGCCGACCTGGCGCAGCGGCAGATAGGCCTCCGGCGCGAGGATCAGGATGACCAGGCCCGTGTACAGGTCCAGTTCCCCGTGCACGAGCCGCATGCCGATGGTCACCGCGACCAGCGCCACCGACAGGGTGGCGAGGAGTTCGAGGGCGAAGGAGGACAGGAAGGCGATGCGCAGCGTGCGCATCGTGGCCTGGCGGTAGTCATCGGTGATCTTGCGGATCGACTCGGCCTGCGCCTTGGCCCGGCCGAAGACCTTGAGCGTCGGGAGTCCCGCCACCACGTCGAGGAAGTGCCCCGACAGCCTGGACAGCAGCCGCCACTGGCGGTCCATCCGGCTCTGCGTGGCCATCCCGATCAGGATCATGAACAGCGGGATCAGGGGGAGGGTGACGACGATGATGGCCGCCGACACCCAGTCCTCGGTGACGATCCGGGCCAGGACCGCCACCGGCACCACCACGGCGAGCCCCAGCTGGGGCAGGTAGCGGGAGAAGTAGTCGTCGAGCGCGTCCACTCCCCGGGTGGCCAGGGAGACCAGCGAGCCCGTGCGCTGCCCGCCGAGCCAGCCGGGGCCGAGGTCCGCGGCCCGCTCCAGCAGCCGGCCGCGCAGCTCCGACTTGACCGCCGCGCCGGCCCGGTGCGCGGCCAGCTCGGTGAGCCAGGCGACCAGGGCGCGCCCGAGCGCCACCGCCGCGAGCAGCAGCAGTGGCGTCCGGAGCGCCCCCGCGCCGAGTCCCCGTTCGAAGGCTCCGACCACGATCTCGGCGATCAGCATCGCCTGACCGACGACCAGCCCCGCCCCGGCGAGGCCGAGGGCCACCACCGCCCCCAGGAAGAGGCGGGTGGAACGGGCGTACCGCAGCAGGCGCGGGTCGATCGGTTTCACGTGAAACATCCCCTCGGCAGGGTCGGGCGGGGTGACGCGCGCGGTCAGTGCGCGTCGGCGATGTGCTGCGTACCGATCCGCTTGCGGAACACCCAGTACGTCCAGCCCTGGTAGAGCATCACGAGCGGAGCGGCCACACCGGCGCACCAGGTCATGATCTTCAGGGTGTACGGGGTGGACGAGGCGTTGGTGACCGTGAGGTTCCACGCCTCGTTCAGCGAGGACGGCATGACGTTCGGGAACAGCGTCAGGAAGAGCATCGCGACCGCCGCCGCGATGGTGATCCCGGACAGGGCGAACGACCAGCCCTCACGGCCCGCCAGGTTGAACCCGATGGCGGCCACCAGGGCGGCCACCGCGACGGCCAGGGCGATCAGGCTCCGGCCGTCACCGCGCGAGACCTGGGTCCAGATCAGGAAGGCCAGGGCCAGCACGGCCGCCACCACGCCCAGCCGGGTCGCCAGCGCCCGCGCACGGTCCCGGATGTCGCCGACCGTCTTGAGCGAGGCGAACACCGCGCCGTGGAAGGTGAACAGGGTGAGGGTGACCAGGCCGCCCAGGAGCGAGTACACGTTGAGCAGGTCGAAGAGGCTTCCGACGTACTCCATGTGCTGGTCGATCTTCACGCCGCGCACGATGTTGGCGAAGGCCACGCCCCACAGGAAGGCGGGGATCAGCGAGGTCCAGAAGATGGCGTGTTCCCAGTTGGTCTGCCATCTGTCCTCGGACCGCTTGTGCCGGTACTCGAAGGCCACGCCCCGGACGATCAGGCAGACCAGGATGAGCAGCAGCGGCAGGTAGAAGCCGGAGAACAGGGTGGCGTACCACTCGGGGAAGGCGGCGAAGGTGGCGCCGCCGGCCGTGAGCAGCCAGACCTCGTTGCCGTCCCAGACGGGGCCGATCGTATTGATCAGGACCCGCTTCTCGGTGCGGTCGCGGGCGAGGAGCTTGGTCAGTACGCCGATGCCGAAGTCGAAGCCCTCCAGGAAGAAGTAGCCGATCCACAGGACGGCGATGAGTACGAACCAGACGTCGTGAAGCTGCATGGTGTGCTCCTTCCTGCCTCAGTACGAGAAGGCCATGGGCCGGTCGGCGTTCGCGTCGTCCCCGCCGATCCGGGCGGGCGGGTTGAGATCGGCCTCCGTCAGCTCGGGCGGGCCGGCCTTGACGTACTTCACGAGGAGCCTGACCTCGATCACGGCGAGGACGGCGTAGAGCAGCGTGAAGCCGATCATCGAGGTGAGCACCTCGCCCTGCGAGACGTTCGGCGAGACCGCGTCCCTCGTGCGCAGCACGCCGTAGACCACCCAGGGCTGGCGGCCCATCTCGGTGAAGATCCAGCCCCAGGAGTTGGCGATCAGCGGGAAGCACATGGTCCAGAGCGCGACCAGCCAGTACAGCTGCGAGAACCTCGGGCTGAGCGCCTTCTTGAAGAGGACGAGATGGGGGACCTCGTCCTCTCCGGTGCGCAGCCCGGGCGGCAGCAGGAAGCGCTTGCGGGTCAGCCACAGCCCCAGCACGCCGATGCCGAGGGAGGCCATGCCGAAGCCGATCATCCAGCGGAATCCCCAGTAGGCGACGGGGATGTTCGGCCGGTAGTCACCGGGGCCGAACTTCTCCTGCTCGGCCTTGTTGACGTCGTTGATGCCCGGGACGAAGGAGTCGAAGTCGTTGTTGGCGAGGAACGACAGCACACCCGGGATCTCTATGGCCACCTTGTTGTGGCCCTTGTCGACGTCGCCGTAGGCGAAGACGGAGAAGGGCGCGGGGGCCTCCCCGTCCCAGAGGGCCTCGGCGGCGGCCATCTTCATGGGCTGCTGCTTGAACATCACCTTGCCGAGCATGTCTCCGCTGATGGCGGTGCCCAGACCGGCGATGATCATGACGACCAGGCCGACCCGCAGCGAGCTGCGCATCACCGGGATGTGCTTCTTGCGGGCGAGGTGGAAGGCGGAGATGCCGACCATGAAGGCGCCGCCGACCAGGAAGGCGGCCGTGATGGTGTGGAAGAACTGGGTGAGCGCGGTGTCCTGGGTGAGGACGCGCCAGAAGTCGGTGAGCTCGGCCCGGCCCCGCTCCTCGTTCATGCGGTAGCCGACGGGGTGCTGCATCCAGGAGTTCGCCGCGAGGATGAAGTACGCGGACAGGACGGTGCCGAGCGAGACCATCCAGATGCAGGCCAGGTGGATCTTCTTCGGCAGCTTGTCCCAGCCGAAGATCCACAGACCGATGAAGGTCGACTCGAAGAAGAAGGCGATCAGCGCCTCGAAGGCCAGCGGGGCCCCGAAGATGTCGCCGACGAATCGCGAGTAGTCGGACCAGTTCATTCCGAACTGGAACTCCTGGACGATGCCGGTGACGACACCCATCGCGATATTGATCAAGAAAAGCTTGCCCCAGAACTTCGTGGCCCTGAGGTACTTCTCCTTCTCGGTGCGCACCCAGGCGGTCTGCAGGCCGGCGGTCAGCGCGGCGAGCGAGATCGTGAGCGGCACGAAGAGGAAGTGGTAGACGGTGGTGATGCCGAACTGCCAGCGCGCCAATGTCTCAGGCGCCAAAGCTAGGTCCACGTCGTCTGCTCCTTGTCGTCGCCGTGGTCACAGCGGGCAGTCTGCCTGGCGGGTTCCCCCCATAACGGGAGGAAGCAGGACACGCTTGTGAACGCGTTCACATTCACAAGCATTATGTCCTACAGGCTTTGGCCGGAAACAGGCGGGGGTCCCCTTCGGGGGCGACATCACCCCGGACCCATGGCGGACCCAGGGCGGACCCCTAGCCAAGAAATTCAACAGATTGTTGAATATGGCCATGCAGATTCGAATCTCATGGCCTGCGGGCCTGCTCACCGCGACCCTCGACGACACTCCGACCAGCAAGGCGCTGGCCGCCGCCCTCCCCATCTCCGCCTCGGCGAACACCTGGGGCGAGGAGGTCTACTTCGACACGGGCGTCTCCGTGGACCTGGAGCACGACGCGCGCCAGGTCGTGGAGCCCGGCACGGTCGCCTTCTGGACCGAGGGCGACGCGCTCGCGCTGCCCTACGGCCCCACCCCCATCTCGCGCGGGGGCGAGAGCCGCCTGGCGAGCCCCTGCAACGTGCTCGGCTCGTTCGACGGCGACCCCCGCCTGCTGGCCACCGTCCGCGACGGCGACCCCATCCGCGTGGAACTGGTCTGACGACCAGGACTCCGTGACTACAGCTCCTTGAAGAAGGCCTCCGCCGTCCGCAGGAAGAGGTCATTGGCCTCGGTCTCACCGATCGTGACCCGAAGGCCCTCGCCCGCGAAGGGCCGGACCACCACACCGGCCTTCTCGCAGGCCGCCGCGAAGTCGGCGGTCCGCTCCCCCAGCCGCATCCAGACGAAGTTCGCCTGCGTGTCCGGCACCGTCCAGCCCTGGGCGAGGAGCGTCTCGTGCACCCGGTTGCGTTCGCACACCAGCGCGCCGACCCGGCCCATCAGCTCGTCCTCGGCGCGCAGCGAGGCGACCGCCGCGTCCTGCGCCAGCTGGCTGACGCCGAAGGGCACCGCCGTCTTGCGCAGCGCCGCCGCGACCGGCTCGTGCGCCACGGCGAAGCCGACGCGCAGCCCGGCCAGCCCGTAGGCCTTGGAGAACGTACGCAGCACGGCGACGTTGGGGCGGTCGCGGTAGAGCTCGATGCCGTCGGGCACGTCGGTGTCGCGGACGAACTCGCGGTAGGCCTCGTCGAGCACGACCAGGACGTCCGAGGGCACCTGGTCGAGGAATCGTTCCAGCTCAGCGCGGCGCACCGCGGTGCCGGTCGGGTTGTTGGGATTGCAAACGAAGATCAGCCGCGTGCGGTCGGTGATCGCGGCGGCCATCGCGTCGAGGTCGTGGACGTCCCCGTCGGTCAGCGGGACCCGCACCGACGTCGCACCCGAGATCTGCGTGATGATCGGGTACGCCTCGAAGGACCGCCACGCGTACATGACCTCGTCGCCCGGGCCGGCCGTCGACTGGATCAGCGACTGGGCCACGCCCACCGAACCCGTGCCGGTGGCGATGTGCTCGGCCGGCACCCCGAAGCGGTCGGCCAGCTCGTTCACGAGGCCGGTGCACGCCATGTCCGGGTAGCGGTTGAACCGGCCGGCGGCCGCGACCGCGGTCTCCAGGACCCCCGGCAGCGGCGGGTAGGGGTTCTCGTTCGAGGACAGCTTGAAAGCGACGGCCCCGCCCTCGGCGGCGGGCTTGCCGGGCTTGTAGGTGGGGATGCCGTCCAGCTCGGCGCGCAGCTTCGGGCTCTTCTCGCTCACCGCAGGTCCTCCTCGACCGTCCCGTCGACGTCTCCGTCGACTCAATACTGCTCACCTTATGAGGATTCCGCCGATCCGAGAATGGCGGGCGCCAGGAACACAGGGGGAGCGCGCGCATATATGCGCGCGCCGGTGGCCCGCGCCGTGGCGCGCGTCCCTCGTGCAGGTGAGTTGCGAACGGCCCGGGGCCGCCGCGTTTTGGCATGCCCGGACCCGCCGACAGGCCCCACCTTTGGCTCAAATCACCAAATACCTTCAATTCCAAGGTCATTGGGGGTGGCGAACCAAGCAGAATCGTGCCTGTCAACCCGTGCATATGCACCTGAACCGCCCGCCCCTCCGAGCCCTACTATCGGCTCGCCATGACAGCAGCAGGGAAGCATCACGTGAGCCGGGCCGAGACCACCCGGCGGGTCGGCGGCCGACAGGGCCGGGCCGGTATCAGGGATGTGGCCGCCGCCGCGGGCGTGTCCATCACCACCGTGTCCGACGCGCTCAATGGCAAGGGGCGGCTGCCGGACGCCACCCGCCGCCACGTCCGCGAGGTGGCCGACCGGCTGGGCTACCGCCCGTCGGCCGCCGCCCGCACGCTCCGTACCGGAAAGTCGGGCCTCATCGGCCTGACCGTGACGACGTACGGGGATGAACCTTTCACCTTCACCGAATTCGCGTACTTCGCCGAGATGGCACGGGCCGCCACCTCCGCCGCGCTCGCCCGCGGCTACGCCCTCGTCATCCTCCCGGCCACCTCGCGGCACGACGTCTGGTCCAACGTGGCCCTCGACGGCACGGTCGTCATCGACCCCTCCGACCACGATCCCGTGGTCAGCGAGCTCGTCCGCCAGGGGCTGCCCGTGGTCTCCGACGGACGGCCCGCCGGCACCCTCCCCGTCACCGCCTGGGTCGACAACGACCACGAAGCCGCCGTCCTGGGCCTGCTCGACCACCTCGCCGCCGCCGGCGCCCGCCGCATCGGGCTGCTGACCGGCACCACCACCGACACCTACACCCGGCTCTCCACGACCGCCTACCTCCGCTGGTGCGAGCGCGTCGGCCAGGACCCCGTCTACGAGTCCTACCCCGCCCACGACCCCTGCGCGGGCGCCGTCGCGGCCGACCGCCTCCTCGCCCGGCCCGACCGCCCCGACGCCGTCTACGGGCTCTTCGACCCGAACGGCACCGACCTGCTCGCCGCCGCCCGGCGCTACGGGCTGCGGGTCCCCGAGGACCTGCTCCTCGTCTGCTGCAGCGAGTCCACCGTCTACGCGAACACCGAGCCGCCCATCACCACGCTCTCCCTCAAGCCGCGCCGCATCGGAACCGCCGTCGTGCAGCTGCTGATCGACGCGATCGAGGGGGTCGACACGGGCCGTCCGGTCGAACAGGTCGTCCCGACCGAGTTGATCATCCGCACCTCCTCGCAGCGCAGAACTCCCCGCACCACCGTCAGTCCGCCGCGCTCACCGTCGCAGGACTGACCACCGGATCGCCGTATCGGCGGGGCCCGAAGGCCCCGCCGAGGATTTCAACAAGCCTCATATCGGGCTAAAACGGCAGGAAGGTTTGGCTCCGCCCAGGATTCACCACCCCTGGTGCGTCACAGAGCGCGAGCCGCATTCCTATGATGGGCGCACGACATCACGGACCCTCCGCCCCGGAGGTGAGCAGGGTCCGCAGGTGTACGGCAGCGCGACGGTGGTGGAGGGGTCGATGACTCAGGGGGCCGGTCAGGGACCCGCGATGCGGACGGACACGCTGCGGGACTTCCGGGTGCCGGTCAACGAACCCGCACCGTACGCCGCGTCCGCCGGCCTGCCCGGCGAGCCGCCCGCGTACGGGGAGTACCCCGCGTACTACGCGCCGGAGACCGTACCGCAGCAGCGCACGGCCTCCGCCCACGCGGAGTTCCCCGCCGCCGGCCCCGAGGACGACCTCGACGGCTACACCCCCACCCAGCGCGACCTGCCCGTCATCGGGCGCGGCGCGACGGGCGGGCCCGGGGACACCGTGCAGGTCCAGTACGTCCCGCAGGAGGCCCCGGCCGCCGGCCACGGCCCCCTCTACGTGGTCGGCGACGTACACGGCTACCTCGACGAGCTCATCCGCGAGCTCCAGGCGCAGCACCTCATCGACGCCGAGTGCCGCTGGTCCGCGGGCAACGCCCGGATCTGGTTCCTCGGCGACTTCACCGACCGCGGCCCGGACGGCATCGGCGTCATCGACCTCGTCATGCGGCTGTCCGCCGAGGCCGCCGCCGCCGGGGGCTACTGCAAGGCCCTGATGGGCAATCACGAGCTGCTGCTCATCGGCGCGAAGCGGTTCGGGGACACCCCGGTGAACTCCGGCGCCGGCACCGCCACCTTCCAGGCCGCCTGGCTGCTGAACGGCGGCCAGCGCACGGACATGGAGCGCCTGGAGGACGTCCACCTGCAGTGGATGTCCCGGCTGGACGCGGCCACGCTGGCGGACGGGCACCTGCTGCTGCACTCCGACACCACCGCGTACCTGGACTACGGCGACTCCATCGAGGACGTCAACGACACCATCCACGAGCTGCTCAACCGGCACGACGCCGACATCACCTGGGACCTGTTCCGCAAGTTCACCAAGCGCTTCGCCTTCCGCGACGAGGAGACGGGCCCGCAGGCCGTGCGCGAGCTCCTCGGCACGTACGGCGGCAGCCGCGTCGTCCACGGCCACAGCCCCATCCCGTACCTGCTGGGCGAGGTGGGCACCGAGGACGGGGACGAGGGGCACGGGCCGGAGGACGTCCACGGACCGCACGTCTACGCGGACGGGCTGGCCATCGCGATGGACGGCGGGGTCACGATGGCGGGCAAACTGCTGGTCCAACAACTGCCGCTGAGCGACTGAGCGTTCACCGAGCGGGGTATTTCCCGAAAGTCCCTGTCACCCCATGGCCGGGGCGCTCTACCATCGCCCTGTCCGTAGCAGGCTCTCCTCCGTTTCGGCCCGGCACCCGGTTCTACGCGGGAATACCGGCCCGTACGGAGCATCGGGGGATGCACATGACCAGCGGTCCGCACCTGCTCATCGAAGACCGACCCGAGTTCGACCGGCTCCTAGACGAGGCGCTGCGCACGGCGGACGAACGGCCCGAACTCGCCGCCCTCGGCGAACGGCTGAACGCCGAACAGCTGCGCACCATGGCCCTCAGCGCCATCGCACTGCTGACCGCCGCGGCGGCCGCCGAGTACGCCCACTACGTGAAGGTCCGGGAGGAACTGCGCGACGGGGTCCTGTCGGGGCGGGAGAACGCCGACGGGGACACCGCCGAGGACGGTGACGGAACGGGTGACGGCGGCGCGGGGGTGAGCGCCGTGGTGGCCGTCCTCGCACCGGTCCTGGCAGGCACCGCCATGCTGATCTTCCTGCTGGTGGGCTACTGCCTGAAGGCGATCGATCCCGAACCCGCCTTCGCCCGCACGATGCTGACGGCGGGTTGGCTCTTCGGCGGACTCACCGTGGTGGCGCTCGTCTTCGCGGTGGTCTCGCTGCTGGTGGCGGCCCTGCGCAACAGCTCCACGGAGGTTGCCGCGGAGGACAGCGTGCCGATACCCGACGAGCTCGCCCGGGCCCGGGAGGCCTGGCGCAACGCACTGCTGGAGCGGGGCATCATGCCGTTCCTGCGCGACGCGCTGGCCGACCCGACCGCCGGGACGGGCTACCCGGTCCCCCGTACGCCGGGGGCCGGGCGCATCCCCCATCTGGGATACACCCGGCCCGACTTCAGCAGCCCGTCCGACGGGGCTCCCGGCCCGCGGCCCGGCTACTCCAGCCCGGACTTCACGAGCCCGGACTTCGGCGGCCCGGAGCACCGGCCGGAGTGATCTCCTACTTCATCTCCTTGCGGAGGTGGTTGGGGTCCGCGGACGGGACGGCGGCGCGCCGCAGCGGCGGGTGGTCCACCGGCGCGGGGACGGCGGTCCAGGGCAGGTTGCAGGTGAGACCGAAGTCGCTGGCGGGGTTCTCGGTGCACTCGGTCTCGTAGATCTTCCCGTCCGACCCCACGGTCTCGACGTGCGTCCGGTTGGCGTGGTCGCTGACCGCGATACCGCACAGGGTGACCCCCAGCGGGATGCCTCCGTTGTCGCTCAGGTCGTTCCACTCGAAGCTCTGGTCCATACCCGTCAGGCGTCGGATGCCGACCCAGGGGGTGCCCTTGATCAGGACGGCCTTGACCTCTTCGGAGGAGCTGGGCTTGTACTGGGCGACGTCGGTACAGGGGCCGGTGGCGCCCGTGGCACCGGTAGCGCCCGTCGCGCCCGTCGCACCGGTAGCGCCTGTCGCGCCCGTGGCACCGGTGGCACCCGTCGCGCCCGTAGCACCGGTCGCACCGGTGGCGCCCGTGGCACCGGTGGCACCCGTCGCGCCGGTAGCACCCGTCGCACCGGTAGCACCCGTCGCACCGGTAGCACCGGTAGCACCGGTAGCACCGGTAGCGCCCGTGGCACCGGTCGCACCCGTCGGCCCCGTCGGGCCGATGTCTCCCGTAGCCCCGGTGGCGCCCGTGGCACCGGTAGCACCCGTCGCACCGGTAGCGCCGGTCGCACCGGTCGCACCCGTCGCACCCGTCGGCCCCGTCGGGCCGATGTCTCCCGTAGCCCCGGTAGCGCCAGTCGCGCCGGTCGCACCCGTAGCCCCGGTCGCACCCGTAGCCCCCGTCGCACCCGTCGCGCCGGTCGGTCCCGTCGGGCCCGTCGGCCCCGTGTCGCCCTTCGGGCCCTTCGGGCCGCGCGGACCGCGCGGTCCGCGGCATTCGTCGTCCCGGTCGCCGCCGCCGGGAGTCCGGGCGGACGACCGGGCCGCCTCCGGCCGGTCGTCATCGCCGCCCCCGTGGTGGGGTTTCTGCTTGCAGTGGTCCTCGCCACCGCCTCCGGCCGGCCCGGCCGCCACCGCCACCGCGGGCCCGGCCTGCTGCGCCACCGCGACTACGGGGCTGACGATGCCCACCAGTACGAGGGAGAACGAGGCCAGGGCGCCTCCCGCCAGCCAGACCCTCCCTCGCGGAAGCGGACCGAGGGGGACGGCCTTGACCCGGTGCTCACGA
Organism: Streptomyces sp. NPDC089915; assembly: GCF_040684675.1. Taxonomy (NCBI): domain Bacteria; kingdom Bacillati; phylum Actinomycetota; class Actinomycetes; order Kitasatosporales; family Streptomycetaceae; genus Streptomyces; species Streptomyces sp. NPDC089915. Next base: position 78,505 of record NZ_JBFBGN010000004.1, read on the forward strand.
CTCATAGAGCGCTCCTTCAGCAGAGTGACTCGAACCGGAACCGTCGGGTTCCGGTCGCGGGTCGAGCCTCTCCCGCCGGGCACGGATCGCCGCGCGACGCCCTCGGGACCACTCCGGCTATCAGCGCACCGGCTGACCCTGTGCCGCCAATCGGGCCAACTCAGACTTTCCCGGCGTGCCAGCCATGGGCGGCCCGTGCCCGCTCCCTAAAGTCCCCGACGATGAGACCAAAAGTCTGTCTGAACATGATCGTCAAGGACGAGGCCCCCACCATCCGGAAGTGCCTCGACTCGGTACGCCCCCTGATCGACACCTGGGTGATCGTGGACACCGGGTCGACGGACGGCACCCAGGACGTCATCCGGGACTGCTTCGGCGACATCCCCGGCACCCTCCACGAACGCCCCTGGAAGGGCTTCGACGGGAGCCGGACCGAGGCGATCGAGCTCGCCCGCGACCACGCCGACTACCTCCTGTTCATCGACGCCGACGACGCGATGGAGGTGGAGCCGGGGTTCCGGATGCCGGAGCTGACCCTCGACGCCTACCGGATCGCCCTGCGCGACGGGCCGATCGTCCACTACCGGCCGGCGCTCGTCTCCACCCGGCTGCCCTGGCGGTACGTCGGGGTGCTCCACGAGTACATCGACTGCGGCGGCGAGTACGGCCTCGGGACGCTCGCCGGAGCCCACATCCTCAGCATCGGCGGGGGCGCCCGGCTCCGGGAGGGCGGCCAGCGGCAGAAGTACCTGCGCGATGCGGCGATCCTCGAAGAGGGCCTGGCCAAGGAGCCCGGCAACGCCCGCTACATGTTCTACCTCGGCCAGAGCTGGCGCGACGCGGGAGAGCAGGAGAAGTCCCTCGCCGCCTACGACCGCCGGGCGGCCATGGCCGGCTTCCACGAGGAGACCTACCTCGCCCGGGTCTACGCCGCACGGGCCGCCGCCGGCCTGGGCCGTCCGGCGGCCGAGGTGACGGACCGCTACCTCCGCGCGTTCGAGAGCCGCCCCTCGCGCGCCGAGGCCATCGGGGACCTCGCGGGCATCTGCCGCGTGGAGGAGCGCTGGCCGCTGGCCTACATGTTCGCCCGGCAGGCCGTCCGCGTCCCGTACCCGAAGGACATCCTGTTCGTGGAGTACGCCTGGCACGAGTGGCGCGCCCTCGACGAGCTCGCCATCGCCGCCTACTGGGTCGGCGAGTACCGCGAGTCACTGGAGCTCTGCGAGCGCCTCCTCGGCGAGGGCAGGCTCCCCGAGGAGCACCGCGAACGCGTCACGGCCAACCTGGACTTCGCCCGGGCCAAGGCGGGCCCAGGGACGTTTCACGTGAAACACCGCTCCGTTTCACGTGAAACATCGCCCGCGCCGGCCTAGCCCGCGGCCCGGTCTCCGAGCGGGCGCCGCCGCTGGGCGGCGTCCGTGAGCGCCGGCGGGAGCCAGACACCGTCCGGGTGGTAGAGGTTCGCACCGGGCGCGACGATCTCGTCGATCCGGTCGAGCACCTCGTCGTCGAGGACCAGCCCCGCCCCCTTGGACAGCGACTGGAACTGCTCCATGGTGCGCGGCCCGATGATCACCGAGGTGACCGCCGGGTGCGCGAGCGGGAAGGCCACCGCCAGCTCCGGCAGGGTGCACCCCAGGTCATCGGCGATCCCCAGGAGCTTCTCCACCGCCTCCAGCTTGGCCACGTTGCCCGGGAGGGCCGGATCGAAGCGGGCCGGGTGGAGCTTCGCCCGGCCCGTGGTCAGATCGACCGGACCGCCGAGCCGGTGCTTCCCGCTCAGGAAGCCCGAGGCGAGGGGGCTCCAGGTGAGCACGCCCATCCCGTACCGGCGGGCGACCGGCAGCACATCGGCCTCGATGCCGCGCGCGAGGATCGAGTACGGCGGCTGCTCGGTCCGGAACCGGGGGAGCGCCCGCCGCTCGGCGACGTGATGGGCCTCGACCAGTTCCTCGGCGGGAAAGGTCGAACAGCCGAAGGACCGGATCTTCCCGGCCCTGACGAGATCGCCGAGGACGGACAGGGTCTCCTCGACGTCGGTCGAGTGATCGGGCCGGTGCACCTGGTAGAGATCGATCCACTCGGTGTCCAGCCGGCGCAGGCTGTCCTCGACGGCCCGAACGATCCAGCGGCGCGAGTTGCCGCTGCGGTTGCGTCCCTCTCCCATCTGGAAGTGGACCTTGGTGGCGAGCACGACGTCGTCACGCCGCCCCTTGAGTGCCTTGCCGACGATCACCTCGGACTCACCCGCGGAGTACATGTCCGCGGTGTCCACGAAGTTGACGCCCTGGTCAAGGACGGCGTGGATGATCCGCGCACAGTCCTCGTGGTCCGGGTTCCCCACCGCCCCGAACATCATCGTGCCGAGGCAGTGGGCACTCACCTCTATGCCGGTCCCGCCCAGATTCCGGTATCGCATGGTCATGCGGCCGCACTCTAGGAGCTGGAGCGCACTCCAGCGCAAGACCCTTTTTCACGCGGTCCGGACCGACCGTCCCGCGGCTCCCCCCATGAGGCCGCGGGCCGGTCCGTCCGGCCGGATCAGTCCGCCAGCGGGAGGTAGACGCGGTTGCCCGAGGCGGCGAACTCGGCGGACTTCTCCGCCATGCCCGCCTCGATCTCATCGGCCTTCAGGTCCCCGCCGTGCTCACGGCGGATGTCCTGGGAGATCTTCATCGAGCAGAACTTCGGACCGCACATGGAGCAGAAGTGGGCGGTCTTCGCCGGCTCGGCCGGGAGCGTCTCGTCGTGGAACTCGCGGGCCGTGTCCGGGTCGAGGGCCAGGTTGAACTGGTCCTCCCAGCGGAACTCGAACCGGGCGTCGGACAGGGCGTCGTCCCACTCCTGGGCGCCCGGGTGGCCCTTGGCCAGGTCGGCCGCGTGCGCCGCGATCTTGTACGTGATGACGCCGGTCTTCACGTCGTCGCGGTTGGGCAGGCCCAGGTGCTCCTTGGGCGTCACGTAGCAGAGCATCGCGGTGCCCCACCAGGCGATCATCGCGGCGCCGATGCCGGAGGTGATGTGGTCGTACGCGGGCGCGACGTCCGTGGTGAGCGGGCCGAGCGTGTAGAACGGCGCCTCCTCGCAGATCTCCTGCTGGAGGTCGATGTTCTCCTTGATCTTGTGCATCGGGACGTGGCCCGGGCCCTCGATCATCGTCTGCACGTTGTGCCGCTTGGCGATCGTGTTCAGCTCGCCCAGCGTCTTGAGCTCGGCGAACTGCGCCGCGTCGTTGGCGTCCGCGATGGAGCCGGGGCGCAGGCCGTCACCGAGCGAGTAGGTGACGTCGTACGCCGCGAGGATCTCGCAGAGCTCCTCGAAGTTCGTGTAGAGGAAGTTCTCCTTGTGGTGCGCCAGGCACCAGGCGGCCATGATCGAGCCACCGCGCGAGACGATGCCGGTCTTGCGGCGGGCCGTCAGCGGCACGTACGGCAGCAGCACGCCGGCGTGGACCGTCATGTAGTCGACGCCCTGCTCGGCCTGCTCGATGACCGTGTCCTTGTAGATCTCCCAGGTCAGGTCCTCGGCACGGCCGTCGACCTTCTCCAGCGCCTGGTAGAGCGGCACGGTGCCGATCGGGACGGGGGAGTTGCGCAGGACCCACTCACGCGTGGTGTGGATGTTGCGGCCGGTCGAGAGGTCCATGACCGTGTCGGCGCCCCACTTGGTGGCCCAGGTCATCTTGTCGACCTCCTCCTCGATGGAGGAGGTGACGGCCGAGTTGCCGATGTTGGCGTTGACCTTTACCAGGAACCGCTTGCCGATGATCATCGGCTCGATCTCCGGGTGGTTCACGTTGGCCGGAAGCACCGCGCGACCTGCGGCGATCTCCTCGCGAACGACCTCGGGGGAGACGTTCTCGCGGAGCGCGACGTACTCCATCTCCGGGGTGATCTCGCCCCGGCGGGCGTACGCGAGCTGCGTGACGGCCTGGCCGCCACGGCCCCGGCGCGGCAGGCGCGGACGGCCCGGGAAGACCGCGTCGAGGTTCTTGAGGCCACCGCGGGGCGAGGTGTGCTTGATGCCGTCGTCCTCGGGGCGCACGGGACGGCCCGCGTACTCCTCGGTGTCACCGCGGCCGATGATCCAGTTCTCGCGCAGCGGCGGCAGGCCGCGGCGCACGTCGGTCTCGATCTGCGGGTCGGTGTACGGACCGGACGTGTCGTAGAGCGTGACGTCCTTGCCGTTGGTGAGGTGGACCTGGCGGACCGGCACCCGGATGTCCGGGCGGGAACCCGCCAGGTATCCCTTGTGCCAGCCGGGCTGGCGCTCGGTCTGGCCGTCGGCGTTCTCGCCGGCGGCAGGCGTGCGTGCGTCCTGAATGGTCATGAGACCTGATCTCCCTACGCCGGCATTACCCGGTAACAGGTTCGGCGGTCGACGCAGCCTCCTCCCGTACGCATTCTCATGCGCGTACGGTGATCAGCGCCCTCTCAGCCCGGTGCTCCGAGCTCCCGCGTTGTGCAAAGTAGCCCCCACGCTAGCGTCATCTGTGGCGTGCTGAACAGTGGGCCCCCTCATCTCTTGCGATGATCTGCCGGTGACGACCTCGCCGCAGCCCCCCAACGAGCCCACAGACCCCTTGGGCCACACCGGCCACGAGCATGCGTCCCACGGACATGCGGCCGGCGGTGGCGAGGGGCCTTCCCACGGCCACGGATCCCCCGATCACGGACAAGGCCACGGACAAGGGCATGGGCACGGCCACGGCCACGGCCACGGCCACGGCCACGGCCACAGTCACGGCCACGGGCCGGCGGCCCCCGTCTCCAAGCACCTGCGCAAGGTCATCTCCGCCGTCCTCATCCCCTTCGCCGCCGCCGTCTGCGTCGGCATGGTGGTGCTGTGGCCGGGCGGCGCCCCCGCCCACGAGCGCACCGGGGTGGGCTTCGACCGCCAGACCCAGCAGGGCAAGGTGGTCGCCCTCTCGAACGTCGACTGCAAGTCGGTGAACGCCTCGCAGGTGCCCCCCACCGGCAGCACCCCCGCCCCCGAGGGACGCGGCGCGCAGGCCGGGTCGTGCAAGCGGGCCACCGTCGAGGTGGGCACCGGACCGGACAAGGGCCGCGTCTTCTTCGAGATCGTCCAGCCGGGCGCGCCGAGACAGCTGGAGAAGGACCAGGAGGTGGTGGTCGCCTACGCGCCGGACGCGCCGCGCGACCTCCAGTACTCCGTGATCGACCTGAACCGGAAGTTCCCGATGGCCCTCCTGGCGGCCGTCTTCGCGGTCGCGGTGGTCGTCGTCGGCCGGATGCGCGGACTGTTCGCGCTCATCGCGCTCGTGGTCAGCTTCGGGGTGCTGACCCTCTTCATCCTCCCGGCGATCCTGCAGGGTTCGAACCCCCTGGTCGTCGCGGTGGTCGGAGCCAGCGCGATCATGCTGATCGCCCTCTACATGTGCCACGGGCTGACCGCACGCACCTCGGTCGCCGTCCTCGGCACCCTGGTCTCACTGCTGCTGATCGGGCTGCTGGGCTCGCTGTTCATCGGCTGGGCGTTCCTGAGCGGGAACACGGACGACAACACCGGGCTGATCCACGGGCTCTACCCGAACATCGACATGAGCGGTCTGCTGCTCGCGGGCGTGATCATCGGATCGCTCGGCGTCCTCGACGACGTGACGGTCACCCAGACCTCGGCCGTCTGGGAACTCCACCAGGCGGACCCGAAGATGGGCCCCCGCGCCCTGTACCGGGCGGCCATCCGGATCGGCCGCGACCACATCGCGTCCGTGGTGAACACGCTCGTACTGGCCTACGCGGGCGCCGCGTTGCCCCTGCTGCTGCTGTTCTCCATCGCGAACAGCAGCATGGGCACGGTGGCCAACAGCGAGCTGGTGGCCGAGGAGATCGTACGGACCCTCGTGGGCTCGATCGGGCTCGTCGCCTCGGTCCCGGTGACCACGGCGCTGGCCGCGCTGGTGGTCTCCGCGGACCGGACCGGCCCCGCCGGCGCCCCCGCCCCGGCCGCGGCGCCGGCCCGCGGCGGGCGGGGCCGGCGGCGCAAGCGCTGAGGGCGGGGAAGCTCCCGGAGCCGGGGGTTCAGCCCGCGTTCTGCTCGTTCTGCTGCTGGGCCTCGGCGAGGATCCGGCAGAGCTCCTCGTCGAGGGTCTCCTCGAAGTCGCCGAGGCTGCGCTCCTGACCGAGCGGAACGAGCCGGTCGGTCCGGTCGAGGAACGCGACGAGCGGGGCGGCGCCGGCCCGGAACAGGGCCCGGTCGCCGCCGACCTGGAGGCGGATGTGGACGTCGCAGAGCGCTCCCGGATCGGTGGGGGCGATGTGCACGTCCCCGTCGCCGCACGGCCTGTTGATGCCGTCGAGGAGCAGCTCCCGGCCGAACGCCCAGGTCACCGGGGCGTCTCCGGGAAGGTGGAAGGTCAGGCGTACGGCGTAGGGGTCACGGGCGTCGTACCGGAGCTCCACCGGAATACGGAACGCGAGCTCCTCGGAAACGAGGAAGCTCATCATGACCTCTGCCTGTACCGACTCGCGCATTGCCTACCCCGCTGTAGTGGAAGTGGCCAGGAATGGTCCCCCAGGGCCCTCTTGACAAGGGTGGTGGAAGCGCGAGCAGATCACAAGGAGTGAGTTTTCAGATACTGATAGAGAAGGAGAGGGTGCTCAACAGCGCGCCTACTTCACTCCGTAGTCGATCGACTACATAGAGCAAGCGCGATTCCTGGTGCACAGGTAGAGAAATGGCCATGGTCGCGGCCGCGTCCCCGGCGGTGATCGGGATGGCCGCGCAGACCGTCCCCAGGGCGTACTCCTGACGCTCGGTCACCGGCTGCATCCGCTCCAGGGAGCCGATCCGGTCCTCCAGCGTGCGCATGTCCCGCACGGTGTACGGCGTGATGCCCTCGACCGGATGACGGTCGTAGTAGTCCCTGCGCGTCTTCTCGTCCAACTGCCCCAGCAGGCACTGGCCGATGGCGTGCGCGTGCGCGGTGGCGCGGAAGTCGGCCCACTCCTCGCAGGCGGGGTTCGCCGGGGTGTCCGAGACGCCCACGACCTCGATCTCACCCTCGCGGTAGACCGCGAAGTAGACGGGGGCCCCGACCACGTCGCGGAAGTGCGCGAGGGAGTCGAGGATCATGCTGCGACGTTTCTGCTGAAGTCCCCCGTGCCCCAGCCTGGCGGCCGCGTCGCCGAGGACGAACACCCCGCCCTCCCGGCGCAGATAGCCCTCGTGCGTCAGGGTGCGCAGCAGGTGGTACGCGGTGGGGAGCGGGAGCCCGGCCTCGCGCGCCAGCTGTTTCGCCGGGGCTCCACCGCTATGGGAGCCCGCCGCTTCCAGCAGCCGCAGCGCCCTCTGCACCGAACCGATCAGCGTCGGCACACCGGCATTGTGGACCGGAGACACAGCTCACCCCCAGGCGTGGCGGCGGGCCCGGGGGCCCGCCGGCGCCCAGGGAACGGCACGGATTGCCAGCCTATCCACCGATTGCCACGTGATGAGAGGTTTGCCAGGCGATGTTCGCCCGCCTGGCGCAATGCGCGCACCCCTCGGACGCGACGGCCTACCAGCCGTCGGAGGAGCTCTTCGCCCCGTTGCCCGTGAACTTCTTGACCACGAAGATCAGACCGCCGACCAGCGCCGCGAACAGCAGCACCTTGAAGGCGAAGCCGATCAGCGTGCCGATGATCGAGGTGATGACACCGCCGAAGACGAAGAGCGCCAGCAGCGGAACGGCGACCCACTTGACCCACCACGGCATGCCCGCGAACATCGCTCGGATCCCGTCCATGTCCCTACCTCTTCCTCGTCCTCGCCGGTGTCCCTGGCTTCTTCCTTGGTCACGAGCTTAGGAGCGGAAGCGGCCGGCCGGGGGCCCGTGAGCCCCCGGAACCCCCTGACCCGCCCCCTAGGGGGATCGGGGGTCCGACCCTCAGTCCACCGGGGCCCTCAAGGCCTCCGCCCGGGTCCTCAGGCCTCCGGCGGGGAGAAGACGACCATCACCTTCAGCGGTTCGGTGATGTGGTGGAACCTGTGCGGCACTCCCGCCGGAACGTAGACGACGCTGCCGTTGGCCACCGTCGTCGTCTCCTCCCCGACCGTGATCGAGGCGCGGCCGCTCACCACGAAGTACACCTCGTCCTGACGGTGCGGCTGCTGCGGGTCGTTCTGTCCCGCGTCGAGCGAGTAGAGCCCGACCGACATGTTCCGCTCACGCAGGAACTGCAGGTACGCGCCGTCGTTGGCGGCTCGTTCCGCTTCGAGCTCGTCCAGCCGGAAGGCCTTCATGTTCGCTGTGCCCCTTGCCCTTGCCCGGTGGTGCCGGGGATCCGCTGATCTGCCGATGCCCGACCCGTATGTTCTCTGCCACGATCAGACACATGACGAATTTCGTAGTCAAGACGCTCGCCAACACGGGGGCCCTGGCCGTCGCCATCTGGCTGCTCGAAGGCATCACCCTCGACGACGGCAGCAGCCTGGGCCGCCGCACGCTGACGCTGGTCCTGGTCGCACTCGTCTTCGGCCTGGTCAACCTCATCGTCAAGCCCGTGGTGAAGCTGCTCTCGATCCCGCTCTTCATCCTCACCCTGGGGCTGTTCACCCTCGTGGTCAACGCGCTGATGCTGCTGCTGACCTCCTGGGTCGCCGAGCAGCTCAAGCTCAGCTTCCACGTCGACGGCTTCTGGACCGCCGTCCTCGGCGGACTGATCATCTCCGTCGTCTCCTGGGCCCTGAACCTGGCCCTGCCCGACAAGAACTGAGCGAGCCTCCCATGTACCGCGTCTGCTTCGTCTGCACCGGCAACATATGCCGGTCCCCCATCGCCGAGTCCGTCTTCCGCTCCCACGTGGCCGAGGCCGGACTGGAGGGCCTGGTCGAGGTCGACAGCGCCGGCACCGGCGGCTGGCACGAGGGCGACGGCGCCGACCCGCGCACCGTGGCCGTGCTGGAGGCCGCCGGCTACGAACAGGACCACCGCGCCCGGCGGTTCCGGGCCTCCTGGTTCGACCGGCTCGACCTCGTCATCGCACTCGACTCCGGCCACCTGCGCGACCTGCGCGCCCTCGCCCCCACCCCCGAGGCGGCCGCCAAGGTCCGGCTGCTGCGCTCGTACGATCCGGCGGGCACGGCCGTACGCGGCTCCGGATCCGGATCCCTGGACGTACCCGACCCGTACTACGGCTCCTACGACGGCTTCGAGGAGTGCCTGGAACTGGTCGAGGCCGCGAGCGCCGGCCTGCTGGACGCCGTACGCACCGCCGTGAAGGAGCACACCCCGTGACCGCACACCCCGCCGGCGGACCGGACGCGCCGGCCCCCTACGGCGACGGCACCCGGGCCGTGCGCGCCGGGCTGCCCGAGCCCGTCAAGAACGAGCCGCCGCTGCCCGGCCCCGTGTTCGCCGCCCACTTCCACCTCCCCGGCGACGTGACCGGACCGTACACCTACGGCCGCGACACCAATCCCACCTGGACCCTGCTGGAACGGGCGATCGGCGAACTGGAGGCGCCCGGCGACGCGGACGCGGACACGATCGTCTTCGCCTCCGGCATGGCCGCGGTCTCCGCCGTCCTCCTCTCCCAGGCCCGCGCCGGGGACACCGTCGTCCTGCCCGACGACGGCTACCAGGCGCTGCCCCTGGTCCGCGAGCAGCTGGAGGCGTACGGGGTCTCCGTGCGCACCGCGCCGACCGGCGGGGACGCCCAGCTGACGGCCCTCGACGGGGCCCGGCTGCTGTGGATCGAGACCCCCTCCAACCCGGGGCTCGACGTGTGCGACGTACGCCGCCTCGTGGCGGCCGCGCACGCGGCCGGCGCCCTGGTCGCCGTCGACAACACCCTCGCCACCCCGCTCGGGCAGCGGCCGCTGGAGCTGGGCGCCGACTTCTCCGTGGCCAGCGGCACCAAGGGCCTCACCGGCCACGGCGACGTGCTGCTCGGCTACGTCGTCTGCCGCGACCCGGAACTCGCCGCGGCCGTCCGGCGCTGGCGCAAGATCGTCGGCGCGATCCCGGGGCCCATGGAGGCCTGGCTCGCCCACCGCTCCCTGGCCACCATCCAGCTGCGGACCGAACGCCAGTGGGCCAACGCGCTGGCCGTCGCCGAGGCCCTCGCCGGACGCACCGAGGTGACCGGGCTCCGCTACCCGGGCCTGACCTCGGACCCCTCCCACAAGACGGCGGCCCTGCAGATGAGCGGCTTCGGGTCGGTGGTCTCCTTCACCCTGCCCGACCGCGCGCACGCGGAGCGCTTCATGTCCGCCCTGCGCCTGGTCGAGGACGCCACGAGCTTCGGCGGGGTGCGCTCCACCGCGGAACGGCGCGGACGCTGGGGCGGCGACGCCGTGCCGGAGGGCTTCATCCGCTTCTCGGCCGGCGCCGAGGACCCCGCGGACCTGGTCGCGGACGTGCTCAGGGCCTTGGACCGAGCGGGTTCCGGGGCCTGAACGGTGGTGGGACAGCGGTCCGAGCCTCCCCCCTGGTGGCTCGGACCGCGCCGGGTTCCTGCCCACAAGAACCACGTCGACAAGGCTAGTTGACTCTGCGTCAGAGTCCAATCACGGTAACGACAGGAACCTATCGGCATATTTATAGTTGAAGGCCCCCACCGAGAGGGGCCGCCATGGACCTGGCCCTGCTGCGCACCTTCGTCGCCGTGCACCGGGCCGGCTCGTTCACCCGGGCCGCCACGCTCCTCGGGCTGTCCCAGCCCGCGGTCACCTCCCAGATCCGTACCCTGGAGCGCCAGCTCGGCCGCCCCCTGTTCCACCGCCGCGCCCGCGGCGTCACCCCCACCGCCATCGGCGACGAACTCGCCCACAAGGCCGCCCCGCACCTGGACGCCCTGCTGCGGATCGCCGAGACCGAGCGGCAGGCCGCCGGAGCCCTGCGCACCCTGCACCTCGCCGGGCCGCCCGAGTTCCTGAGCCTGCGGGTGCTCCCCGCCCTCGCGCCCCTCGTCGGCCACGGCCAGACCCTGCGCACGGTCTTCGCGGCCGACGCGGAGGAGAACCTCGCCGGGCTCGCCACCGGGCAGCACGACCTGGTCGTCACCACCGCCCGGCCGCGCGGCGGCCCCTTCACGGCCGGCGCCCTCTGCGACGAGGAGCAGGTCCTGGTGGCGGCTCCCTACTGGGCCGCCCTCGCCGACCCCGGCGAACTGCTCGCCAAGGGCCCCGAGACCCTCGACGGGATCCCGGTCGTCGAGGTCCACGAGAGCCTGCCGCTCGTCACCCGCTACTGGGCCGCCGTGTTCGACGCCGCACCCGGCTCCGCGTACGGCACCGCGGCCACCGTCGTGGCACCCGACCTGCGGGCCGTCCTGGAGTGCGTCCGGGCCGGCGCCGGGCTCGCCGTCCTGCCCCGCTACCTCTGCCAGGACGCCCTCGACCGCGGCCAGGTCGTCGCCCTGCTGGAGCCCGCCGTACCCCCGCTGCGCACCTGGTTCCTCGTCGTACGCACCGGGAGTCTGGCCCTCGCGCACCTGGCCCGCGCCCACGACCGGCTGGTGCGCGCCGCCGCGCACTGGTGAGCCCCTCGTGTTTCGGACGATGGCGAGTTTCAGATGCGCGGACGTGGGCCACTCTTCTCCCATGACCGAACGCCCCGTGGTCAAACGCACCGCCCGAGCGATCCTGCTCGACGGTGACGACCTGATCCTCATCAAGCGCACCAAGCCCGGAGTCGATCCGTACTGGCTCACCCCGGGCGGCGGTGTGGAACCCTCCGACGCCACCGTCGTGGACGCCCTCCACAGAGAAATCGACGAGGAACTCGGCGCCAAGATCACCGATGTGGTGCCCTGTTTCGTCGACACCGTCGAGCACATCGCCTCGGGCGGGGTGACCGGGGTGAAGGTGCAGCACTTCTTCGTCTGCCACCTCGAGTCGATGGACCCCACCCGGCGGCACGGCCCCGAAGTCGACGATCCCCAGGGCGAGTACGAGATCGTCCGCGTGCCCTTCAGCCGTGTCGGCATCGCCGCCGTCCACCTCGTCCCGCTCTCACTGCGCCACTACCTCGACGGCAACATCGAGGGGGTGCGCGCCATGCACGCACCCGACCTGGGCTGAGCACGCGGGGGAGCGGGCGGGCCCGCGCCGGTCTCAGCCGGCCACGCCCGCCAGCTCCTCCAGCGCGTCGTAGCGGATGCGCTCGCCGGGGATCCCGATCCGCTTGAGCTCGTCCACACCGCTGCGGATCATCGCGGGCGGACCGGAGATGAAGGCGTCGTACGAGCTCCAGGGCCCGTGCTCGCCGACCGCGTGCGGCAGCTGGCCGGCCATGCCCTCGCCGATCACCGGGCGGACCGACAGCCACGGGTGGGAGCGCTGAAGGCCCAGCAGGGTGTCCTTGTCGTAGAGGTCGCCGTCGCTGCGCGCCCCGAAGAAGACCTCCACGCGCCGCCGTTCACCGTGCTCGGCCACGTCCTCGATCAGCGCCTTGATCGGGGCGATGCCGGTCCCCCCGCCCAGGCACAGCATCCCGTTGTCGGTGCTGTGGTCCACCACCATCGACCCGGCCGGCGGGCCCAGCCGCAGTACGTCGCCCGGACGGGCGTGCCGCACCAGGGCGTTGGAGACCCAGCCTGCCGGAACGGCCTTGACGTGGAAGGACAGCAGCCCGTCGGCGCGCGGCGCGGAGGCGAAGGAGTAGTGCCGCCAGACCCGCGGCCACCACGGGGTCTCCAGACTCGTGTACTGGCCCGCCAGGAAGGGGTACGGCTGGTCGGGACGGACGGTCAGCACGGCGATGTCCGGGGTGCGCAGGTCGTGGGAGACCACCTCGGCGTGCCACCACGCGGGGGCCCGCACCTCGTCCTCCGCCGCCGCGTCGATCATGATCTGTGAGATCGCGGTGTACGCGCGCACCCAGGCGGCCTCGGCCTCCGGGCCCCAGGTGAGCTCGGCGTACCGGGCCAGCGCCCCGATCAGCGCCTCCCCGACCGCCGGATAGTGCGCGGCCACGGTGCCGTACTTGCGGTGCCCGGTGCCGAGCCGGCGCAGGTAGGGGGTGAGCACCGCCGGATCGTCGATGTGCTCCGCCGCGGTCAGCAGCGCCTTCAGCAGCCGGTCGCGCTGGACGTCCATGGCCGCGGGGAACATCTCCCGCACCTCGGGGTGGCCCGTGAAGACCAGGGCGTAGAAGTACGAGGTCACCTTGTCGGCGACGGGTGCGATCTCGGCAAGGGTCCGGCGGATGAGGGCGGCGTCGGGGGAGGGCCCGGCGACACCGCCCCCGGAGGGTATCCAGCCCGTCGGTCTCGCCGATCTGGTGGGCGGAAGGTCCATGCGGTGCCTCGCTTCGAGCATCTCGGTCGGGTCTCACACGCCACGGCCTCGAATCCGTGGTTCCGGGGTTTCACAGCGTGCCAGCCGGCCGGGGGCCCTGCGGGGGAATGGGGAAAAACCGGGTCTCGGACCCACGATCCCCTTAAGATGCCGCGACTCCCGGGCGGGTCTCCCCCAGGAGCTGGTATGCCTCCCGCAGATCACGGCCCTCGTAGACGTGGGTGGCCCGCTCCACCAGGTGCGGGCGCGCGTTCACCGCCACCGACCGGGGGAGGGCCCCGAAGAGGACCGCGTCGGTCATCGAGTCCCCGTACGCGACGCAGTCGGCCCGGGTCACCCCGAACCGCTCGCACAGCCGGTCCGCGACCGTCAGCTTGCCCTCGGGCGTCAGGATCCCCGCCACGTCGACGGGGCGGGTGAAGGGCACCTCCGGGAAGACCGAGCCGTGGGCGGCGTGCACGCCCCACTCCAGCAGCAGCTCGACGAAGAACGACGGGGACAGGGAGATCACCGCGCAGTAGTCCCCGCGCTCGCGGATCTCCCGCCAGACGTCCCGGATGCCGAGCAGCCACGGGGCCCCGTCGAAGGCCGCCCGGACGTGAGCGGGGGTCAGGTCGGCCCACATCTCGCGAGCCGCCCGCGAGAAGTCCTGGGGCCCGATCTCGCGGGCACCGAAGGCCCGCTCCAGCTCGGCGATCTCGGCCTCCAGGCCGAGCTGCCGGGAGATCTCGACCGGGGCGGCCGAGCCGTACATCAGCGTTCCGTCGAGATCGAACAGGTGCAGCATCGTCATAGCCGTCGAGGCTAGTCCCCGGGCCCGGCGCGAGGCACGGCCGTTTCTCCCCCGGCCACCGCCGGGAGGCCTCCGTGGGACGCCCGCACGTTTCACGTGAAACATCGGTGCGTTTCACGTGAAACATCGGCCGGCCGGATCCCGGAATCCCCTGGACGCCCCGCGCGGCGATGATCCACTCTGGGCCGGTGACACCACCTCCGCTCACCGATCTGCCGATCCGCGCGCTGACCCCGGACGACCTCCGACACTGCGCCGACCTGTCCCAGGACCGCGGCTGGCCGCGCGAGGACCACAAGTGGGGGCTGCTCCTCACCGCCGGCACCGGGTACGGCGTCGACGCCCCCGACGGACAGGGCCTCGCCGCGGCCTGTGCCGTCACCGCCTACGGGGACACCCGGGCCGAGCCGGACCTCGCCGCCATCGGGATGGTCCTCGTCGCCGGCCGGTTCGCCCGCCAGGGCCTGGGCCGCCGCCTGATGCGGTACGTCTGCGACGAGGTCCTGGCCGGCGTACCGCTCACCCTGCACGCCACCCCTTACGGCCGCCCGCTCTACGAGGAGCTCGGCTTCGACACCACGGGCCGGGCGGAGATGCTCCGCGGCGCCTTCCTCCCGGAGCCGGGGCGGGGCCGTTCCGGCGGCGTCCCGGTCCGGCCGGCCACCGCCGAGGACCTCCCCGGGATCGTCCGGCTGGACACCGAGGTGTTCGGCACCGACCGGACCCACATGATCACGCGCCTGCCGGCCTTCACGGACCGGCTGCTCGTCGCCGAGGACGGCTCCGGCGCGCTCATCGGCTACGCCGCGCTCTGGCCCAACATGGAGACCCATGTCATCGGCCCCCTGATCGCCCGGGACACCGCCACCGCGCGGGCGCTGGTGACGGCCCTGGCCGCGACCACCGACCGGCCCCTGCGCACGGACGTCGACGTACGCCACGAGGAGCTCGTCTCCTGGCTCAAGGAACGCGGCCTGGAATCCCTGGCCTTCAACGCCGTCATGACCAGAGGCATCCCCGGCCCGCCCGGTGACTGGACCCGCCGCTGGGCCCCCCTCACCGTCGCCGCCGGCTGAGGAGAGGACACCGACCATGAGCGGGAACCCCGAACCAGTCATCCGCCCCGCCACCGAGGCCGATCTGCCCGCCATCGTGGCCATGCTCGCCGACGACCCGCTGGGCGCCACCCGCGAGTCCCCGGACGACCTGGCCCCGTACACCGCGGCCCTCAAGCGGCTGACCGAGGACCCCCACCAGCACGTCATGGTCGCCGTGCGCGGCGACCGGGTCGTGGGCACCCTCCAGCTGACGATCGTGCCGGGCCTGTCCCGCAGGGGCTCGACCCGCTCGATCATCGAAGGGGTCCGCGTCCACGCCGGCGAACGCGGCGGCGGCCTGGGCACCCTCTTCATCGAGTGGGCCGTGGAGCGGTCCCGCGAGGAGGGCTGCCGACTGGTGCAGCTCACCTCGGACGTCAGCCGCACCGATGCCCACCGCTTCTACGAACGGCTCGGCTTCACCGCCTCCCACGTGGGGTTCAAGCTCCAGCTCTGACCCCGGGCCCCCGGCGGGCCGGGCCGCTGTCGGCGGCCCGGCCTACGATCGGGAGGATGAGCAACGGCCTGCCCCTCGTCACCACCGCCGACCGCCGCAACCGGCTCGGCCGCCGGCACCGTCTGGCCCCCTCGGCCCGCGCCGCCACCCCGAGCGAGGCCGCGGACGCGGTCGTCGCCCTGCACGCCACGGACGCGGCGACCGTCTACCTCTCCGCCCGCGCCCGCCTCGCCGGGAGCGACGGGCCCCCGGCGATCGAACGCGCGTTGTACGAGGACGTGAGCGTCGTCCGGCTGCTCAGCATGCGCAACACGCTCTTCGCCGTGTCCACCGGACTCGCGCCCTACGTGGACTCCTCCACCGCCCGCGCGATCGCGGTGAAGGAGCGCCGGACCTTCCTCAAGCACCTCGCGGAGGACGGCCAGGGCCTCGACGCCGGCTGGCTGGCGGACGCCGAGACCGCCGCCCTCGACGCCCTCGACGCCGGGGGCCCCTCGACCGGGAGCCAGCTCTCGGCGGCGGTTCCCGCCCTCCAGCGGAAGATCACCATCGGCCGGGGCAAGAAGTACGAGGCCGAGACGGGCGTCGCCACCCGCGTGATCCGCCTGCTCGCCGCCGACGGCCGCATCCGCCGGGACCGGCCGCGCGGCTCGTGGACCTCCAGCCAATTCCGGTGGCGGCACACGCAGCCCTGGCCGGCCGTTCCCGCCGCCGAGGCCCGCGCCGAGATCGCCCGCCGCTGGCTGCGCGCCTACGGGCCGGCCACCGAGGCCGACCTCAAGTGGTGGACCGGCTGGACCCTCACCGACGTGCGCAAGGCGCTGGCCGTCGTGGGCCCCGAGCAGGTCCGCCTGGACGACGGGGGCACGGCGCTCGTCTGCCCCGGCGACACCGCGCCCGAGCCCGCCACCGAGCCCTGGGCCGCCCTGCTGCCAGGGCTCGACCCCAGCGCCATGGGCTGGGCGGACCGGGGCTTCCACCTCGATCCGGCCCACCGGCCCGCCCTGTTCGACTACGCGGGCAACATCGGCCCGACCGTGTGGTGGAACGGCGAGATCGTCGGCGGGTGGGCCCAGCGGCCGGACGGAGAGATCGTCTGGCGGCTCCTGGCAGCCCCCGGCCGCGCCGCCGAGGAGGCGGTCGCGGCCGAGGCCTCCCGGCTGGCCGCCTGGGTGGGCGACGCCCGGATCACCCCGCGCTTCCGCACCCCGCTGGAGCGCGAACTCGTCTCATGACCGGGGCGCGGAGCGTCAGCCGATGCCCCGCCAGCCCTGCGGGTCCACCCCGCCGGGCACCGGGGCCTGCGGGTCGTAGGGCTCGCGGGTGAAGACGAACGAGGCCAGGTCGAGGTGGCTGAGGGAGCCGTCCTCGCGCCGCACGGCCCGCAGGGTCTCACCGGCGTAGTAGCCCGTCAGGCCCGTCCACGTGCCGTCGGGCTCCGCGCGGAACCGGGCCGCCCGGCCCGACACTCCCACCGGGGCCAGTTCCAGCGATCCGTCGTACTTCAGCCGCAGGCCGTGGGGAGCGGTGCCCCAGTACCAGACCCCGCAGAGTTCGAGCGGAACCCCGTCCGCCTCCGCGAACGGCCGCCACGGCGCGGGGAACCGGGGCTCCGCGTCCGCCACGATGGCGATCAGGTCGGTGGCCACGGTCGAGGCGGGCAGGCCCGAGGTGCAGTTCGACAGGACCACGGCCGCCACGTCGTCCGCCTCGCTCAGCCAGAGCCCGGCGACGAAGCCGGGGAGCGACCCGCCGTGCCCGGCGAGCCGCCGCCCCCGCTGGTCCGCCACCTGGAGCCCCAGCCCGTAGCCGAGTTCGGCGAGCCCGGGCTCCGGCGGCGACGCCGCGGCCCGCATCTCCCGTACGCTCTCCGCGCTCAGCACCCGCTCGTCGCCGTGCGTCAGCAGCACCGCGAACCGTGCCAGGTCGCGGGTGGTCGACCAGAGCTGACCGGCCGCTGCCATCAGGCCGAGGTCCTCCGCCGGCTCGGGCATCATCACGTCCGCCCAGGGATGCACCGCCCAGCCGCCCGCGTGCGGGGCCTGCGGCCGCGCGCTCGTACGGTGCAGCCCCAGCGGCTCGAGCACCTCGGCCCGCAGCACGTCCTCCCACGGCTTCCCGCGCAGGGCCTCGACCAGCGAACCCAGCAGGGTGTAACCCGGGTTGGAGTAGTGGTGCCGGCTGCCGGGCGTGTGCTTGAACGGCTCCTCGCCGAGCACCTCGGCGAGTCCGGGGCGCTGGGCGCCGGGGGTGCGCTCCCACCACTCCCCGGGCGTCTCGGCCGCCAGTCCCGCGCTGTGCGACAGCAGCTGCGCGATGGTCACCTCGTCGGCGCCGGTCCCGGGCAGGTGCCTGCCCAGCGGGTCCGAGAGCGCGAGCAGTCCCTCGTCGCGCAGCCGCATCACCAGGACCGCCGTGAAGGTCTTGGTGATCGACCCGACCCGGTACTGCACGTCCCCGTCGGGGCCGTGGCCCTCGACGGAGGTCCGCGAGCCCTCCCAGACCACCTCCCCGCCGCGCACGACGGCCGCCACCACGGACGGGGCCCGGCCCTCGCTCTGCGCGACGGCGATCCGGTGGCTCAGCGCGCGCCGGGTGGAGGGCAGCAGTTCCAGGTCTTCAGAGAGCGCATCCATGATCGGATGCTACGTGTTGGCCATGTCCACGAACCGCGAATAATGGCCCTGGAAGGCGACGGTGATGGTGGCCGTCGGGCCGTTACGGTGCTTGGCGACGATCAGGTCCGCCTCGCCGGCGCGGGGGGACTCCTTCTCGTACGCGTCCTCGCGGTGCAGCAGGATCACCATGTCGGCGTCCTGCTCGATGGAACCGGACTCACGCAGGTCGGAGACCATCGGCTTCTTGTCGGTGCGCTGCTCCGGACCACGGTTCAGCTGGGAGAGCGCGATCACCGGCACCTCCAGCTCCTTCGCCAGCAGCTTGAGGTTTCGGGACATGTCCGAGACCTCCTGCTGGCGGCTCTCGGGCCGGCGCGAGCCGCCCGACTGCATCAGCTGGAGGTAGTCGATGACCACGAGGGAGAGGTCGTTGCGCTGCTTGAGCCGGCGGCACTTGGCCCGGATCTCCATCATCGACAGGTTCGGGGAGTCGTCGATGTACAGCGGGGCGGCCGAGACGTCGGGCATCCGGCGGGCGAGCCGGGTCCAGTCGTCGTCGGTCATGGTGCCCGAGCGCATGTGGTGCAGCGCCACCCGGGCCTCCGCCGAGAGCAGGCGCATCGCGATCTCGTTGCGGCCCATTTCGAGGGAGAAGATGACGCTCGGCAGGTTGCTCTTGATGGAGCAGGCGCGGGCGAAGTCCAGCGCGAGCGTCGACTTGCCCATGGCGGGGCGGGCGGCGATGACGATCATCTGGCCCGGGTGCAGGCCGTTGGTCAGGGAGTCGAGGTCGGTGAACCCGGTCGGGACGCCCGACATCTGGCCGGAGCGCGATCCGATGGCCTCGATCTCGTCGAGCGCGCCCTCCATGATGTCGCCGAGCGGCAGGTAGTCCTCGGAGGTCCGCTGCTCGGTGACGGCGTAGATCTCGGCCTGGGCGCTGTTGACGATCTCGTCGACGTCGCCGTCCGCCGCGTATCCCATCTGCGTGATCTTCGTACCGGCCGCGACGAGGCGGCGCAGGACGGCCCGCTCGTGGACGATCTCCGCGTAGTACTCGGCGTTCGCCGCGGTCGGCACCGACTGCACCAGGGTGTGCAGGTACGAGGCTCCGCCGACCTTGCTGATCTCGCCGCGCCGGGTCAGCTCCGCGCCGACGGTGATCGGGTCGGCCGGCTCGCCCTTCGCGTACAGGTCGAGGATGGCCTGGTAGATCGTCTCGTGCGACGGGCGGTAGAAGTCGTGGCCCTTGAGGACCTCGACCACGTCGGCGATCGCGTCCTTGGACAGCAGCATGCCGCCCAGCACGGACTGCTCGGCATCGAGGTCCTGCGGCGGGACGCGCTCGAAGCCGCCGCCCCCGCCGTCCCAGGAGCCGCCCTCACGGCCCCTGTCGCGCTCCTCGTCGCCGCCGCGTCCGCGGCCCTCGCCGCCTCGGCGCGGACGGGCGGGCAGACGGTCTCCCGGACCGCTGTCGGCCCAGGGGTCGTCCATGGGCTCGGGCATGCTCACCGGGCCGCCTCCTCCCGTCCGCAACGCGGACCTCGCCGTGTCACTCTTTCTACGACACGGCTCTGACATTCGGGGCACCCGGATCGGCTCTCGGCGCGTCGGGCAACGCCCAACGGTAGGGCCGCGGACGACGTCAGCCAATCTTGTTATCCACAGGCTGTGTGGATGACATGTGGACGACGGACCCAATGCTGTGGGTAAGTCGCCCGAAGCTGTGCACAGACCGGGGGACGACGCTGTGGACAAAATCACCCGACCCACCCCGCCACCACTACTGACCTGCGATTTTATCGTCCACGGGCCACGGTGCGGAAAATTCTTGGCCACTGTCCCAAGATCGCCCCCAACGGTCCGCCGCGAACGCCCAAGTCAGCGGCTTAGTAATGATCTACAGACCCTTGTACCTATTACCTGTGGAAGATTAGATTGAGCACATGACACAGGCGCCCACAGCCGAGAAGGCCTCTCCGAGACGGCACGACCGCGAGATCCTCGCACTGGCCCTGCCCGCCTTCGGCGCCCTCGTCGCCGAGCCCCTCTTCGTGATGGCCGACAGCGCCATCGTGGGCCACCTCGGCACCCCTCAGCTGGCCGGCCTCGGCGTCGCCGCCGCGCTCCTCACCACCGCCGTGAGCGTCTTCGTCTTCCTCGCCTACGCCACCACCGCGGCCGTCGCCCGCAGGGTGGGCGCCGGCGACCTCCGGGCGGCCATCCGGCAGGGCATGGACGGCATCTGGCTCGCCCTCCTGCTCGGCGCGGCCGTCGTCGCCGTGGTCCTGCCCACCGCGCCCTCGCTGATCTCCCTCTTCGGCGCCTCGGACGCCGTCGCCCCCTACGCGGTCACCTACCTGCGCGTCTCCGCGCTCGGCATCCCGGCCATGCTGATGGTGCTGGCCGCCACCGGGGTCATCCGCGGCCTCCAGGACACCCGGACCCCGCTCTACGTGGCCATCGGCGGCTTCGCCCTCAACGGCGTCCTGAACGTGGCCCTGGTCTACGGGGCCGGGCTCGGCATCGCGGGCTCCGCCTGGGGCACGGTCATCGCCCAGTGCGCCATGGCCGCCGCCTACCTCTGGGTGGTGGTCCGGGGCGCCCGCCGGCACGGAGCCTCCCTGCGGCCCGACGCGGCCGGCATCCGGGCCTGCGCCCAGGCGGGCGTACCGCTGCTGGTCCGCACCCTGTCCCTGCGCGCCATCCTGATGATCGCGACCGCCGTGGCGGCCCGGCTGGGGGACGCCGACATCGCCGCCCACCAGATCGTGCTCTCCCTGTGGAGCCTGCTCGCCTTCGCCCTGGACGCCATCGCCATCGCCGGGCAGGCCATCATCGGCCGCTACCTGGGCGCCGGCGACACCGAGGGGGCCCGGGCCGTCTGCCGCCGCATGGTGCGGTGGGGCGTCGGCTCCGGCGTCGTACTGGGCCTGCTGGTGGTCCTGGCCCGCCCGGTGTTCATCCCGCTGTTCACCGCGGACCCCGTGGTCGAGGACGCCCTGCTCCCCGCCCTGCTGGTCGTGGCCCTGGCCCAGCCCGTCTGCGGGGTCGTGTTCGTCCTCGACGGGGTGCTGATGGGCGCCGGCGACGGCCCCTACCTCGCCCGGGCCATGCTGCTGACGCTCGCGGTGTTCGCCCCGGCCGCACTGTTCGTCCCCGCCGTCGGCGGCGGTCTGACGACGCTCTGGTGGGCCATGACGCTGATGATGCTGGTCAGGATGGCCACCCTCCAGCTGCGCGCCCGCTCGGGCCGCTGGCTGGTGGCGGGCGCCACCCGCTGACCGAAGCGGTGTTTCACGTGAAACATCCGGCGCCTGCCGAGCGGGCCCAGGGTTCAGGTTTCACGTGAAACATCCCCCGGACACGACGAAGGGCCGCACCCCCGGAGGGGTGCGGCCCTTCATGCGCTGCCCTTAGGCGGCGACGACCTCGATGCCCACGTTCGCGGCGACCTCGGCGTGCAGACGCACGGAGACCTGGTACGAACCGAGGGTCTTGATCGGGGAGCCCAGCTCCACGCGGCGCTTGTCGACCTTCGGGCCACCGGAAGCCTCGATCGCCGTGGCGATGTCGGCCGGGGTGACGGAACCGAAGAGACGACCGGCGTCACCCGCGCGGGTGGCCAGACGGACCTTCACGCCCTCGAGCTTGGCCTTGACCTCGTTGGCCTGCTCGATGGTCGCGATCTCGTGGATCTTGCGGGCGCGGCGGATCTGCGCCACGTCCTTCTCGCCACCCTTGGTCCAGCGGATCGCGAAACCACGCGGGACCAGGTAGTTGCGAGCGTAACCGTCCTTGACGTCGACGACATCGCCGGCGGTGCCGAGGCCAGAGACCTCGTGGGTCAGGATGATCTTCATTAGTCGGTCACCCTTTCCTTATCGCGCGGTGGACGTGTAGGGCAGCAGCGCCATCTCACGGCTGTTCTTCACGGCCGTGGCGACGTCACGCTGGTGCTGCGTGCAGTTGCCGGTGACGCGGCGGGCACGGATCTTGCCGCGGTCGGAAATGAACTTCCGCAGCATGTTCGTGTCCTTGTAGTCCACGTACGCGGTCTTGTCCTTGCAGAACGCGCAGACCTTCTTCTTAGGCTTGCGCACAGGCGGCTTCGCCATTGTGTCTCTCCTGTGTGATCAAGAAGTGGGGATGGAGCTGCCCTTAGAAGGGCGGCTCGTCCGAGTAGCCGCCGCCGGAGCCGCCGGAGCTTCCGCCCCAGCCGCCCCCGCCGCCGCCCTGCTGCTGCTGGCCACCGGCCGGCGCGCTGGACGCCCACGGGTCGTCGGAGGGAGCTCCGCCGCCCTGGGGACCGCCGCTGGGTGCTCCCCAGCCGCCGCCACCCTGCTGCTGCTGACCGCCGCCGCCGTATCCACCCTGGCCACCGCGACCGGTGGTCTTGGCGACCTTGGCCGTGGCGTTCTTCAGGCTGGGGCCGACTTCCTCGACGTCCAGCTCGTAGACCGTGCGCTTGACACCCTCACGGTCCTCGTACGACCGCTGCCTCAGCCGGCCCTGCACGATGACGCGCATGCCCCGCTGGAGGGACTCGGCGACGTTCTCAGCCGCCTGCCGCCACACCGAGCAGGTCAGGAACAGGCTCTCGCCGTCCTTCCACTCGTTGGTCTGACGGTCGAAGGTGCGGGGGGTGGACGCGACACGGAACTTCGCGACCGCCGCACCCGAGGGGGTGAAGCGCAGCTCGGGGTCGTCGACGAGATTGCCGACGACCGTGATGACGGTCTCGCCTGCCATGGATGAACCTCTCGGCGGGGATTGCTGCTGGGCTGCTGTGCTACTCGGTCCCGATTACCGCTGAACCGGAGTTCAGTGGGTCTCGGGGCGAAGGACCTTGGTCCGGAGAACCGACTCGTTCAGGTTCATCTGGCGGTCGAGCTCCTTGACGACCGCAGGCTCGGCCTGCAGGTCGAGGACCGAGTAGATGCCCTCGGGCTTCTTCTTGATCTCGTAAGCGAGACGACGACGGCCCCAGGTGTCGACCTTCTCGACCTTTCCGTTGCCCTCACGGACGACGGAAAGGAAGTTCTCGATCAGGGGGGCGACAGCGCGCTCCTCGAGATCGGGGTCGAGGATGACCATCACTTCGTAGTGACGCATGTGGAACCCACCTCCTTTGGACTCAGCGGCCACGGTCGTTCCGTGGCAGGAGGGTCGTGATGCGTGCCGCACGGTGCCTGAGAGCAGACACCGCGCAGACCGTACAGACTACCTGCTCGACTCCTTCCGGTTGAAATCCGGCGGGAGAGGACCACAATCTGTAGGCATCGGGTGTGCTCGGTGCTATGCCCCCGGCCCAGGCCGGAGGCGGCGCCGCCGCACCGCTCTGCTCCAGCCAGGAGGTGCCTTCCGATGGCACAGGCAATGGATCGTCCGCCCATCTCCCTGCTCGCGACCGACGGCAAGCCCCACCCCCTCCAGGACACCCTGGTGGCGGTCACCCTGATCCTCGGCGCCGTGGCGTTCGTCACTGCGTTCTTCCACAATCTGCACCTGCTCAGCTCCTGGACGGGGCTGATCGGGATCGCGACCGGCGCGTACGGCCAGTTCATCTCCGCGACGACACGCGAGCGCTTCGCACTGATCATCGGCCTTGGTGCGTCTGGCATCGGGTTCTTCCTCGGAATGGCGCACGGCGGCCTCTTCGGCGGCTGGCTGGGCTGACCGGGGGATCTCCTCGGCGGGGCGCCGGCCGGACACCGGCCCGGGCTACGGCCCGTCCCCCAGATGGGTGGCGCCCCCGTCGCAGTAGGCTTCGCGGCATAGCAGCGAAGCCGCCCGAGGAGACAACCCGCATGAGCCTGTCCCTGCGCACCATCAGCCGAGAGCAGCATCTGGCGTACCTCCAGAGCCTGCCCTCGGCTAGCCACTGCCAGGTCCCGGCGTGGGCCGACGTCAAGAACGAGTGGCGCTCGGAGAACCTGGGCTGGTTCGACAAGTCCGGTGAACTCGTCGGCGCCGCCCTCGTCCTGTACCGCCAGCTGCCCAAGGTGAAGCGCTACCTCGCCTACCTCCCCGAGGGCCCGGTCATCAACTGGTACGCCCCCAACCTCGAGGAATGGCTCCAGCCGATGCTGGCGCACCTCAAGCAGCAGGGCGCCTTCACCGTGAAGATGGGCCCGCCGGTCGTCATCCGCCGCTGGAACTCCGCCGCCATCAAGGCCGGCATCCAGGACCCCGAGGTCAAGCGCCTGCGCGACGTGGAAGCCTCGTACATCGAGCCCCGCGCCTTCGAGGTGTCCGACAAGCTGCGCCGCATGGGCTGGCAGCAGGGCGAGGACGGCGGCGCCGGCTTCGGCGACGTCCAGCCCCGCTACGTCTTCCAGGTGCCGCTGGCCAACCGTTCGCTGGACGACGTCCTCAAGGGCTTCAACCAGCTGTGGCGCCGCAACATCAAGAAGGCCGAGAAGGCCGGCGTCGAGGTCGTCCAGGGCGGCTACGAGGACCTGCCGACCTGGCAGTACCTCTACGAGATCACCGCCGAGCGCGACAAGTTCCGCCCGCGCCCGCTCAGCTACTTCCAGCGCCAGTGGACGGCCCTCAACTCCGAGGACCCCAACCGCATGCGGCTGTACATCGCCAAGCACGAGGGCGAACCGCTCGCGGCCGCCACGATGCTGACGGTCGGCCAGCACGTCTGGTACTCCTACGGCGCCTCCGCCAACCACAAGCGCGAGGTCCGGCCCTCGAACGCCATGCAGTGGCGCATGCTGCGCGACTCGTACGCGCTCGGCGCCAGCGTCTACGACCTGCGCGGCATCAGTGACACCCTGGACGAGAACGACCACCTGTTCGGCCTGATCCAGTTCAAGGTCGGTACGGGCGGCGAGGCCGTCGAGTACGTCGGCGAGTGGGACTTCCCGCTCAACAAGATGCTGCACAAGGCGCTCGACATCTACATGTCGCGCCGCTGACCCCCACCCCGCCCCTTCCACACACACCGCACCGCTGCACCACGCAGCTATCCGAGAGAGGCTCCGGACGGGCATGGCGCTCACGCTCTACGTCGACACCGCGCGCTGGCGTGCGCACCAGAAGACGATCATCGACCAGTTCCCCGGTCTGATCCCCGTCTGCAAGGGCAACGGCTACGGCTTCGGCCACGAGCGGCTGTGCGAGGAGGCGACCCGGATGGGCGCCGACATCCTGGCCGTCGGGACCACGTACGAGGCCGCGAGCATCAAGGACCGCTTCGGCGGCGACCTGCTCGTCCTCACCCCGTTCCGGCGGGGCGAGGAGCCGGTGCCGCTGCCGGACCGGGTGATCCGCTCGGTGGCCTCCGTGGACGGGGTCCGGGGCCTGGTCGGCGCCCGCGTGGTCATCGAGTGCATGAGCTCCATGCGCCGCCACGGCATCTCCGAGCAGGACCTGGGGATGCTCCAGTCGGCGATCGAGGACGTCCGGCTGGAGGGCTTCGCCCTGCACCTGCCGCTGGACCGCCCCGACGGCTCGGACGCCGTCGAGGAGGTCATCGGCTGGATGGACCGGCTGCGCGCGGCCCGGCTGCCGCTGCACACCATGTTCGTCAGCCACCTGCGGGCCGAGGAGCTGGCCCGGCTCCAGCAGCAGTTCCCGCAGACCCGCTTCCGCGCCCGCATCGGCACCCGGTTGTGGCTGGGCGACCACGACGCCACCCAGTACCGGGGCGCGGTCCTGGACGTCACTCGCGTGGCCAAGGGCGACCGGTTCGGCTACCGGCAGCAGAAGGCCGCCTCCGACGGCTGGCTGGTCGTCGTCGCCGGCGGCACCTCGCACGGCGTGGGCCTGGAGGCCCCCAAGGCCCTCCACGGGATGATGCCGCGCGCCAAGGGCGTGGCCCGGGCCGGCCTGGCCACCGTCAACCGCAACCTCTCGCCCTTCGTCTGGGCGGGCAAGCAGCGCTGGTTCGCCGAGCCCCCGCACATGCAGGTGTCGATCCTGTTCGTGCCCTCGGACGCGACCGAGCCGACGGTGGGCGACGAGCTGGTGGCCCACCTGCGCCACACCACGACGCAGTTCGACCGGGTGCTCGACGCCTGAGCCGGACCCCGCCGGGTCCGGGCCGGACGGCCCGGACCCTCCCCGGTCAGTCCCTGGGCTCCACGCCCCAGGCGACCCGCCGTCCCTCCGAAGGCGCCGCGTACCGCGGCGCCTTCGCCTTGTCCCCGAGCACGAAGACGTCCTCGGCCCCGTCGAGCACTCCGCCGGACGGGTCGTCCGAGCCGTCGCGCCGTACGACGTCCCGCTCGGGGAGCAGGATGTCGCGCACGACGACCCCGCACAGGTAGAGCGTGGCGGCCAGGTGGATCGCGATGGCCAGCTGGTAGCCCTCCAGCGGCAGCCCCTGGTGCTTGTCCCCGCTGGTCGTGTAGGCGAGGTAGAACCAGATCCCCAGGAAGTAGGCGACCTCGCCGGCCTGCCAGATCAGGAAGTCGCGCCAGCGCGGCCGGGCCAGCGCCGCGAGCGGGACGAGCCACAGCACGTACTGCGGCGAGTAGACCTTGTTGGCCAGGATGAAGGCGGCGACGACCAGGAAGGCCAGCTGGGCGAAGCGGGGCCGCCTGGGGGCGGTCAGCGTGAGCAGGCCGATGCCCAGGCACAGCAGCACGGTCAGCCCTGTCGCGTAGGTGTTGGCCCCCTCCAGGGGGTTGCCGGTGCGCTGGGAGATCAGCAGCCAGACGGAGCCGAAGTCGATCGGGCGGTCCTGGCTGAACACGTAGAACCGCTTCCAGCCGTCCCAGGCGTAGAGCATCACCGGCAGGTTGACCACGAGCCAGGAGACGGCGGCGCCGCCGGCGGCGGCGCCGAAGGCCCGCCACTTCCCGGCCCGCCAGCACAGCACGAACAGCACGCCGAGCAGCAGCACGGGGTAGAGCTTGGCCGCGGTCGCCAGGCCGATGAGGACGCCGGCGGCCAGCGGGCGGCTCCGCGACCACATCAGCATCGCGGCGGCGGCGAGGGCCACGGCCGGGAGGTCCCAGTTGATGGTCGCGTTGAGCGCGAAGGCCGGGGCCAGGGCGAGGAGCAGGGCGTCCCACGGGCGGCGGCGGTGGGTCCGGGTGACGCAGACGGCGATGATCGCCGCGCAGGCCATCAGCATGCCCGCGTTGACCATCCAGTACATCTGCTCGCGGTGCTGGATGGCCCCGGACGAGGGGGTCAGCCAGGAGGCCACCTGCATGAAGGCACCGGTGAGCACCGGGTACTCCAGGTACTGCATGCCCCCGTACTTCGGGTCGGCGGCCAGGTCCGGGAACCTGTCCAGATAGGGCACGAGGCCGTCGGCGAAGCCCCGGGCCGAGTAGAGGTGGGGGATGTCGGAGTAGCAGGCGTGCGTGTACTGCGAGCCCGCTCCCTGGAACCAGGCCCAGTCGTAGCAGGGCAGCTTCTGCACCATGCCGAGCGCGAACATGCCGAGGGCCACGAGGACCACGACGCGGACGGGGGTCAGCCAGTGGCCGCCCGGCCGGACGTGACGGCCGACCGGCCCGCCGATGAGCTCGCTGCCGGCGGCGGCGACCTCGTCCTGCCGCGTGGGCGATACGGGGGGCCGGTCCTCGTGCACCTTGGTCATGGGCTCATCCTGCCGTACCGGCCCGGACACGGGGGAGGGCCGCCGCACGGTGTGCGACGGCCCTCGGTGGTGCGGGCGGGGCGGGGTCAGCCCTGGGTGCCCATGATGCTGCCCCAGTTGGTCGTACCGCCCTGGCCCCGGCCCGGGCGGCCCGTGGCGGGCGGCGAGGGCAGGTCGGTGCTCCCGCCGTTGGTGTCGCCGCCCGCTCCGGTGCTCGTACCGGCCGCGGTCTGCGGGTCGCAGAGGTTCCACGGCCTGGGCTTGCACGGCCGGCCCCCCTGCGACGGGGAGGGCGACACGGACGTGGACGGGGAGGGCGACACGGACGTCGACGGCGAGGGCGACACGGACGTAGAGGGCGAGGGGCTCGGCGAGGGGGCGCCGGCGGCGTCGGCGACCACGCCGATGTCCTCGGCCTCCGGGAAGTCCTTGACCGGGGTGCCCTTGAGGGCCTCGCGCATGTACTCGGTCCAGATCACCGCGGGGATGTCACCACCGTGGATGGAGTCGACACCGCCCACGTGGTTCATGGACATGAGCTTCTTGTCCTTGGAGTTCGGGTCGTTGCGGAACAGGGTGACCGAGGTCGACAGCTCCGGGGTGTAGCCGACGAACCAGGCCGACTTGTTCTGGTCGGTGGTGCCGGTCTTGCCCGCGGCGGGCCGGCCCAGCTTCTTCGCCTTGGTGCCGGTGCCGTTCTCCACCACGTTGCGCAGCACCTTGGTGATGTTGTCCGCGACGGAGTCGTCCATGGCCCGGGACTCCTTGGGGGTCTGGAAGCCCGGGACCTCCTTGCCGTCCTTCTTGACCTGGAGCACGGAGAAGGGCTCGTGGTGCGTACCGGACGCGGCGAAGGTGGCGTAGGAGTCGGCCATGCGGATCGCGCTGGGCGTCGAGGTGCCGAGGGCGAACGAGGCGTTGTTGTTCTCGTCCATCGACTCGTCGAGGATGCCGGTGGCCTTCGCGACCTGGCGGACCTTGGTGTGGCCGACATCGAAGACGAGCTGGGCGAAGGGCACGTTGATGGACTTCTCCATCGCCTCGTTCAGCGTCACGTAGCCGTACGGGTACTCGCTCTCGTTCTTCTGCTTGAACGGCTGGCCGTCGGAGCCCAGCAGCGGCTTGCCCGAGCGGTCGTTGATGACCGTGAGGTCGTTGGCGTTGTACTTGCTCATGGCCGAGATGCCGGAGCCCTTGGAGTTCTGCGTGCCGTACTCCATGGCGGCCGCCAGCACGTAGGGCTTCCAGGTCGAGCCGACCGGGACGCCGGAGGTGTTGGCGTTGTTGGCGAAGTACTTGTGGTCCCAGCCGGGCCCGCCGTACAGGGCGACGATCGCCCCGGTCTTCACGTCGACGGAGGCGGCCCCGAACTGCACGAAGGTGTCGTACTCGGGCCGCTTCTTCTCGTCGAGGAAGTCGTTGCGGGTGTCCTCGACCGCCTTGGACAGGGCGTCCACCCTGGGCTTCTGGAAGGTGGTCCGGATGGTGTAGCCGCCGAGGGCCATCCGCTCGGCGCTGATGTCGGCCGTCTTCATCACGTACGACTTGGCCACCTCGACGAGGTAGCCGGTCTGACCGGACATGCCGCTCGCCTGGGCGAGGTCGACCCGGGCGGGGAAGTCCTTGTACTTGTCCCGCTCGGACTGCTCCATGCGGTGCACGGCGACCTCGCGGTCGAGGACCCACGCCCAGCGGGCCCGGGCGCGCTTCTCGTTGGCCTCGGGAGTGGCCGCGGAGCCGACGCCGCCGTCCGGGTTGTAGAGGTTGGGGCCCTTGAGCAGGGAGGCGAGGAAGGCGCTCTCGGACGGGTTGAGGTCCTTGGCGTCCTTGCCGAAGTAGGCGCGGGACGCGGCCTGGATGCCGTAGGCGTCGCGGCCGAAGTAGGCGGTGTTCAGGTAGCCGGCGAGGACGACGTCCTTGTCCTCGGTGGCACCCAGTTTGATCGCGATGAAGAGCTCGGTGACCTTGCGCTTGAGCGTCTGCTCGGAATCGAGGTAGGTGTTCTTGACGTACTGCTGGGTGATGGTGGAGCCACCCTGGGTCGAGCCGCCCGTGGCCATGTTCACCACGGCGCGAGCGATACCCATGGGATCGACGCCTTTGTCCGTTTCGAAGGACTCGTTCTCGGCCGCGATCACCGCATTCCGCATGGAGACCGGAATCTGGTCGATCGGGACGATCTGGCGGTTCGTGGACCCGCCGGTGGCGACCATCTGGGTGCCGTCGGCCCACTGGAAGACGTTGTTCTGCGCCTTGGCCGCCTTGTTGGCGTCCGGGGTGCCGACCATGGCGATGCCGACGCCGGCCCCGGCGATGATGAAGGCGAAGAAGCCGAGGAGGGTACCGCCGACCAGCTTCCAGGAGGGCACGAATCGCTTCCAGCCGGCCTTCCCGGCACGGGGGTAGTCGATGAACCTCTTGCGGCCGTCACCCCCCTTCCCACCTGGGCGTCCCCGTCCGGCGGCGGGGCGCTGGGCGGCCCGGCGGGCGTCGGCGCGGCTGCCATGGGGGCCGCGGTCCGCGTAGGGTCCGCCGGGCGGTGCGGCGGGGGCCTCCCGTCCGGGCGCGGAGCCCCGTCCGGGGCGCTGCTGGGCAGCGCGGCGTGACGCGGCGCGGCCGCCGCCTTCGGGCTGCGACGGTTTGCGGCGGTGCTCGCTCATCGAACGACTACTCCTCGGGCAGGCGAGTGGCCTGGAAGCGGCAGGTGATTCCGGTTCCCCCCGGTGGTCCTGCCGCACAGCCTACGCACGGTCAAAACCCAATCAGTGCCGAAGTTCACCCCAAATCAGGCAACTTGCGTCGTACGAATTGGTGATGTGACGCCGGTCACCATGTCTCGGCTTGTCGCCGGAAGCGGCCCGATCTATGGTCTGGATGTATCGAGCCGATACATCAGCTCGGCATAAAACTCAGAGGCAGACGGAGAGGGGCAGGCGGATGAGCAGGCGCTCAGGCATCCTCGAGTTCGCCGTCCTCGGCCTGCTTCGCGAATCCCCCATGCACGGCTACGAGCTGCGCAAGCGGCTCAACACCTCGCTGGGGGTATTCAGGGCGTTCAGCTACGGGACTCTCTATCCCTGCCTCAAGACGCTGGTCGCCAACGGCTGGTTGATCGAAGAACCGGGAAACGCCCCGGAAGACGCTCTCGCCGCTTCACTCGCAGGGCGCCGCGCCAAGATCGTCTACCGGTTGACGGCAGCAGGTAAGGAGCACTTCGAAGAGCTCCTCTCCCACACCGGCCCCGACACCTGGGAGGACGAGTCCTTCGCCGCCCGCTTCGCCTTCTTCGGCCAGACCGAACGAGAAGTGCGGATGCGCGTGCTGGAGGGCCGTCGCAGCCGGCTGGAGGAGCGCCTGGAGAAGATGCGCGCCTCGCTCGCCCGCACACGGGAGCGCCTGGACGACTACACGCTCGAGCTGCAGCGGCACGGAATGGAATCCGTCGAGCGTGAAGTGCGCTGGCTGAACGAGCTCATCGAGAGCGAGAGGGCGGGACGGGACCAGAGACGACCCGGTCCGTCCGACGAAACAGCAAAGTGAGACCTGCATCTCGCAGGCCTCGTTCCGAGAACAAACAGGGAGCAACCGGAATGGGTTCGGTTCGCGTAGCCATCGTCGGCGTGGGCAACTGCGCCGCCTCGCTGGTGCAGGGCGTCGAGTACTACAAGGACGCCGACCCGGCCAGCAAGGTCCCGGGTCTGATGCACGTCCAGTTCGGCGACTACCACGTCGGTGACGTCGAGTTCGTCGCCGCGTTCGACGTCGACGCGAAGAAGGTCGGCCTGGACCTCTCGGACGCCATCGGCGCCAGCGAGAACAACACCATCAAGATCTGCGACGTTCCGAACAAGGGCGTCACGGTCCAGCGCGGCCACACCCTCGACGGTCTCGGCAAGTACTACCGCATGACGATCGAGGAGTCCTCCGAGGCCCCGGTCGACGTCGTCCAGATCCTCAAGGACCGCCAGGTCGACGTCCTCGTCTGCTACCTCCCGGTCGGTTCCGAGGAAGCGGCGAAGTTCTACGCCCAGTGCGCCATCGACGCCAAGGTCGCGTTCGTCAACGCCCTCCCGGTCTTCATCGCCGGCACCAAGGAGTGGGCGGACAAGTTCACCGAGGCAGGTGTCCCGATCGTCGGCGACGACATCAAGTCCCAGGTCGGCGCGACCATCACGCACCGCGTGATGGCCAAGCTGTTCGAAGACCGCGGCGTCCGCCTCGAGCGCACCATGCAGCTCAACGTCGGCGGCAACATGGACTTCAAGAACATGCTCGAGCGCGACCGCCTCGAGTCGAAGAAGATCTCCAAGACGCAGGCCGTCACCTCGCAGATCCCCGACCGGGAGCTCGGCGAGAAGAACGTCCACATCGGCCCGTCCGACTACGTCGCGTGGCTCGACGACCGCAAGTGGGCCTACGTCCGCCTCGAGGGCCGCGCCTTCGGCGACGTCCCGCTGAACCTCGAGTACAAGCTCGAGGTGTGGGACTCCCCGAACTCCGCCGGTGTCATCATCGACGCCGTGCGCGCCGCGAAGATCGCCAAGGACCGCGGCATCGGCGGCCCGATCCTGTCGGCCTCCAGCTACTTCATGAAGTCCCCGCCGGTCCAGTACTTCGACGACGAGGCCCTGGCCAACGTCGAGAAGTTCATCAAGGGCGAGGTCGAGCGCTAGTCAGCGCTCCGGTCGGGTCCAGGGTCCCCCGGGACACCTGCTCCTCGACGCTTCTTCCACCGAGGGTCTCCGGACTATGTGTCCGGAGACCCTCGGTGTATGTGACCCTTGCCCACATGCCTGTCGTACGTGATCTGCGCGTACTCCTGCGCCGGAGGGACTTCCGCAACCTGCTCGCCGTACGGCTGCTGTGCCAGGCGGCCGACGGGACGTACCAGGTCGCGCTCGCCACCTATGTGGTCTTCTCGCCGGAGAAGCAGACCTCGCCCGCCGCCATCGCCTCGGCCATGGCCGTACTCCTGCTGCCCTACTCCGCCATCGGCCCCTTCGCCGGTGTGCTGCTGGACCGCTGGCGCCGCCGCCAGGTCTTCCTCTACGGCAACCTGCTCCGCGCCCTCCTCGCCTGCGTCACCGCCGTGCTGATCGTCGCGCACGTCCCCGACTGGCTCTTCTACGCCTCGGCGCTGTCCGTGACCGCCGTCAACCGCTTCGTCCTCGCCGGGCTCGCCGCGTCGCTGCCCCATGTCGTCGAGGCCGACCAGCTGGTGACGGCCAACGCCCTCTCGCCCACCGCCGGGACCCTCGCCGCCGTCGCCGGCGGCGGCCTGGCCTTCCTCGTACGGCTGCTGGCCTCGGGATCCAACGCCCTCGTCGTCCTCGTCGGCGCCGCCCTCTACCTGTGCGCCGGGCTGGTGGCCCTGCGGCTGGCCGCCGGCCTCCTGGGACCCGACCACCCACCCGGCGGCAGCCGCCCGTCGGTCGCCGAAGGCGTCGTGCTCACCGTCCGCGGCATGGCCGAGGGGCTGCGGCACCTGGCCGCGCGCCGGGAGGCCGCCCGGGCCCTCACCGCCATGACGCTGATGCGGTTCGCGTACGGCGCCCTGACCGTGATGCTGCTGATGCTCTGCCGCTACGCGTGGTCGCGGGACGAGGCCGGCGGCCTGGCCCTGCTGGGGATCGCCGTCGGGGTCTCGGGGGCGGGGTTCTTCGCGGCCGCCGTGGTGACCCCCTGGCTCGTGGGCCGGCTCGGGCCCCTGGGCTGGATCACCGGCTGCTCGGCCGGGGCGGCCGTCCTCGTGCCGGCCCTCGGGCTCTTCTTCGCCCCCGGGCCGATGCTCGTCGCCGCCTTCGCCCTGGGCGTCGCCACCCAGGGGGCGAAGATCTCCACCGACACGGTGGTGCAGTCGCGGGTGGACGACGACTACCGGGGCCGGGTCTTCTCCGTCTACGACGTGCTGTTCAACGTCGCCTTCGTCGGGGCGGCCGCGGTGTCCTCCCTGATGCTCCCCGCCGACGGCCGGTCCGTGGCCCTGCTCCTGACCACGGCCCTGATCTACGCCGGCACGGCGGTGTTCCTGCGCCGGCGCCGCGACCGGGTCGATGTTTCACGTGAAACGTAGGCACCGTTTCACGGGATAAAAAGGCCGGGGGGGGCGGCCGGCCCGCGGGATGCCCCGGGGGGCAGCGCGGCCCCCCCCACCGGGTGAGCCGCCCGAT
>NZ_JBFBGN010000005.1:0-106884 GCF_040684675.1 Streptomyces sp. NPDC089915
TCGGGACGGGGATCCGCTCCCAGGCGAACTCCTCGATCCGGATCTGCGCCTCGCGGATCGGGGCCTGGGAGGAGACGAAGTGCTTGGCGAGCAGGGGCGGCCGGAGCGGCAGCGGTCTCCACGACGGCCTCGGCCGACTCGGCGGCAGCGGCGACCGGAGCGGCCACGGCACGGACCGCCCGGCGGCGGGTGCGCGGGGCGGGGGCGGCCGGAGCCTCCTCGGCCACGGCGGGCGCGGGGGCCGCGGTCTCGGCGGGCGCCTCGGCGGCGCCGCCGGGCGGACCGGCCGGCCGGGCAGCCGCGCGGCGACGCCTGCGCGGGGGCAGGTTGTCGCTGGGGCTGCCGGCGTCGGCGGCGGGGGTGTTCTCGTTTTCGTTGTCGAGCATGCGGGCGGTTCTCCCGTCACGCTCCCGGGCGCCGCGGCTGACATCCGGTCCGGCACGGCTCCGCGCGAAATACGCGGAGCCGGCCTCCGGGGCGCGTTCGCCACACGGGAGCTGTAGTCCATGGCCGCCGGTTCCGTACGTCTTTGTCCGTACGGCCTGGCGGAAGTCTTCAGGTCTGTGCGCTGCCCGACCCAGGTGGCTCCCGAGTGCCAGGGCGGCGCGACGACGACGATCCCTACGCGGCGGGACCTTCCGGCGCCTTCGCGTCGGCGTTCACGGCGGCCGTGGGTGGGGCGGCCGTGTCGGCCTCGCGGTCGGGCGCGAGCGGGTCGGTCACCGTGCCGGACTCCTCGTCGAAGAGCCCCTGCGCCAGCCTGGTCACCGCAGCGGGGACCGGCGGCGCCAGGTCGGCCACAACCTGGAGACCGGACAGGACGTCGTCGGGTCGCACGGCAGGTGTCAAATGCCGAACAACCAGCCGCAGTATCGCACAGGCATTGTCCAGCGGCCTATCAACCTGGGCGGGAACGGCTTCGAGGCTGACGACCGCGCCCCGGGTGTCGAAGGTCCGCATCCCGTTCTTGGTGCGGCGCTGCACCTCCACCGTCTCGGCGGCGAGGAACGCCTCCACCGCGCGCTGGGCGTCGGCGGGCTCCACGCCCTCCAGCCGCAGCTCCCAGACGGAGGCCGTCAGCCGGTCGGCGAGACCGGAGGTGCGGGCCTCGACGGCGTCGACGATGTCGAGGCCGAGCGGCATCGACTCGTCGAGCAGTTCGCGCAGCGTCTCCGGGTCGCGGGGCGCCGCGAGGGCGATCTCCAGGTACTCGGCCTCGCTGCCGGTGCCGGTGGGCGCGGCGTTCGCGTACGAGACCCGGGGGTGCGGGGTGAAGCCGGCCGAGTACGCCATGGGCACCTCGGCGCGGCGCAGGGCGCGTTCGAAGGCGCGCTGGAAGTCTCGGTGGCTGGTGAACCGGAGGCGGCCACGCTTGGTGTAGCGCAGTCGGATGCGCTGCACCACCGGTGCGGGAGGCGGGCCTTCGGGCTGTCGCTTGCCCAGTGGTTCTTCTCCTTGTGCGGGGCGTCGCGGCTCGCGCGCCGCCCTGAGTTCCGTCGACCCGTCCGGTTCACCCCCGCCGGTGCGGCAGGGAGATCTCGGGAGCGGGTGCCGCGTCGGCGGCCGTCGTACTACCCAGAGTACGCGCCCGTGACCTCGCCGGTTCCCGGGCGGGGCCTGCGAACAGCACCCGCCGCACCTCGGCCCGTGCCTCGCGCACGGCGGCGCGGGAGGTCCGCCACACCTGCCGCAGCGCGTGCCCGACGGGGGTGGCGACCTGTCGGTGGACCCAGGCGAGGGGCCGGGCGACGCAGCCGCGCCACAGCCAGCGCAGTCCGCGCCCGAGGGCCCGGGTGATCCGGCCGGCGAGGTGCCAGGCGGGCACGAGGACGTGCCGGACGAGCAGGACGACGGGCGGCGCGAGGACGTGGACGGCCACCCAGGCCGCTCCGCGACCGAGCGGCAGGACCGCGTACCGCCACAGCCCCACCCAGGGCCAGTAGAAGACCAGCAGGCAGGCCCCGCGCACCAGCCACCGCGCCCCGTGCCAGAGCGGGGTCAGCACCCGCCGGTGGAGCCAGGCCAGCGGCGGTGCGACCAGGTCCCGCAGCACCCACCCGAGGCCGGCGCCGACGGGCGCCAGCACGTACCGTCCGACGGCCAGCACCGCCCAGGCGACGCCCAGGCCCAGCGGCCGCAGCGCGTACCGGTACAGGGCGCCCCCGACCGGGGCGACGAGGTACCGCCACGTTCCCACCCAGGGCCAGTAGAAAACCACCAGTGCGAGTGGCCTCAGGAGGTACCGCCACAGCCGGACGAGCCCCCATCCGAGGCCGTTCCCGAGCGGCGCGAGCACATGCCGCCCGAGCCCCCGGGCACAGGCCGCGGCCAGGTCCCACACCACCCGCACGGGCAGCACCACCAGCACGGCGACGACCTTCACCGGCACCCTGACGACCCCGGCCAGACACCCGTCCCCGCCCGGCAGGGCGGGCGCCTTCTCGTGTTCCATGCCGCTAAGGACACCAGAACCCGCGCCGCCGTTGCGCAGGGGCCCGGATGGGGCGGGGCGGACGCGAGCGCCCCCCGCCGGAATCCGGCGGGGGGCGCGTCAAGCGGGTTCAGCTCACTTCACCACGGACAGCGGCAGCAGCTTCTTGCCCGTGGGGCCGATCTGGATCTCCGTCTGCATCTGCGGGCACACGCCGCAGTCGAAGCACGGGGTCCAGCGGCAGTCCTCGACCTCGGTCTCGTCGAGGGCGTCCTGCCAGTCCTCCCACAGCCAGTCCTTGTCCAGGCCGGAGTCGAGGTGGTCCCAGGGGAGGACCTCCTCGTACGTGCGTTCGCGGGTGGTGTACCAGGCCACGTCCACGCCGTACGCCGGCAGGGCCTTCTCCGCCGCCCGCATCCAGCGGTCGTAGGAGAAGTGCTCGCGCCAGCCGTCGAAGCGGCCGCCGTCCTCGTAGACGGCGCGGATGACGTCGCCGATGCGGCGGTCGCCGCGCGAGAGCAGGCCCTCGACGATGCCGGGCTTGCCGTCGTGGTAGCGGAAGCCGATGGAGCGGCCGTACTTCTTGTCCCCGCGGATCTTGTCGCGGAGCTTGGTCAGGCGGGCGTCCGTCTCCTCGGCGGAGAGCTGCGGGGCCCACTGGAACGGGGTGTGCGGCTTCGGGACGAAACCGCCGATCGACACCGTGCAGCGGATGTCGTTCTGGCCCGAGACCTCGCGGCCCTTGGCGATGACGTTGATGGCCATGTCGGCGATCTGGAGGACGTCCTCGTCGGTCTCCGTCGGCAGGCCGCACATGAAGTACAGCTTCACCTGGCGCCAGCCGTTGCCGTAGGCGGTGGCGACGGTGCGGATCAGGTCCTCTTCCGAGACCATCTTGTTGATGACCTTGCGCATGCGCTCGGAGCCGCCCTCGGGGGCGAAGGTCAGGCCGGAGCGGCGGCCGTTGCGGGTCAGCTCGTTGGCCAGGTCCACGTTGAAGGCGTCGACGCGGGTCGAGGGCAGCGAGAGGCCGATCTTGTCGTCCGTGTAGCGGTCCGCGAGGCCCTTGGCGATGTCCGCGATCTCGGTGTGGTCCGCGGAGGAGAGGGAGAGCAGGCCGACCTCTTCGAAGCCGGTGGCCTTCAGGCCCTTCTCCACCATCTCGCCGATGCCGGTGATGCTTCGCTCCCGCACGGGGCGCGTGATCATGCCGGCCTGGCAGAAACGGCAGCCGCGGGTGCAGCCGCGGAAGATCTCGACGGACATCCGCTCGTGGACGGTCTCGGCGAGCGGGACCAGCGGCTGCTTGGGGTAGGGCCACTCGTCGAGGTCCATGACGGTGTGCTTGGAGACGCGCCACGGCACGCCGGAGCGGTTCGGCACGATGCGGCCGATGCGCCCGTCCTCCAGGTACTCCACGTCGTAGAAGCCCGGGATGTAGACGCTGCCGGTCTTCGCGAGGCGCAGCAGCACCTCCTCGCGGCCGCCGGGGCGGCCCTCGGCCTTCCAGGTGCGGATGATCTCGGTCATGTCGAGGACGGCCTGCTCGCCGTCGCCGATGATGGCCGCGTCGATGAACTCCGCGATCGGCTCGGGGTTGAAGGCCGCGTGGCCGCCCGCGAGGACGATCGGGTGGTCGACCGTACGGTTCTTCGCCTCCAGCGGGATGCCCGCGAGGTCGAGCGCCGTGAGCATGTTGGTGTAGCCCAGCTCCGTGGAGAAGGACAGGCCGAACACGTCGAAGGCGCTGACGGGGCGGTGGCTGTCCACGGTGAACTGGGGCACCCGGTGCTCGCGCATCAGGGCCTCCAGGTCCGGCCACACCGAGTAGGTGCGCTCGGCCAGGACCCCCTCGCGCTCGTTGAGCACCTCGTAGAGGATCATGACGCCCTGGTTGGGCAGGCCCACCTCGTACGCGTCCGGGTACATGAGCGCCCAGCGGACGTCACACGCGTCCCAGTCCTTGACGGTGGAGTTGAGCTCACCGCCGACGTACTGGATGGGCTTCTGCACATGCGGGAGCAGAGCTTCGAGCTGTGGGAAGACCGACTCGGACATCACGCGACTTTCGTGAAGCGGGCAGGGGGCAGCTCTCAAGCGTACCTTGAGGCCCGGGCCCCCTTCTCCACGTGATCATTTCAGGGCGGCCTTCGACCGGCGGGCCTCCGCCTCGGCCCAGACGGCCGGGAGCCGCTCTTCGAGGCGGGCGGAGCGGCCTTCCTCGCGGCCGTGGAGCAGGCCCCAGGCGAAGGCGGACTCCCCCGCGTCGGAGGCCTGGGCGCCGAGGCCGAGCAGGGCCTCGCGGGCCACGACCCCGTCGCGGTGTTCGCCGAGCAGGTCCTGTACCGATGTGGCGGCCCTGGCCAGCCTGCGGGCGGGCTTGCCGAGGGCGGGGGCGGCCGCCTCGGCGGCGTAGCGGGCCCGTTTGGCGGCCTTGCGGGCCTCGTGGAGGGCCCGGTCGCGTTCCTCGCCCGGGTCCTGGCCGAGGGCCGCGTCGACCCGGTCGGCGAGCCGGTCCCAGTCGCGCAGGGCCGCCTCGGGCAGCTGCCGGGCCGCAGGGCGGGAGGCGGCGGGGCGCAGCGGCGGGTGGGCGAGGAGGGCGTCGACGGAGTCGAGGAGGTCCAGGTAGCGGTCGCTGTCGAGGGCGGCGACGGCGCGGCGGCGGGTCCGCTTGCGGCGCAGGGCGTTCCAGGCGCGCAGCCGGTCGCGGACGGGGCCCGGGCGCAGGTCGGGCGGGAGTTCCCCGAGCCGGGTGCGGAGCAGTTCCAGGAGGACCTCGCGGTCGCGGTCGGCACCGAGTTCGGCGCCGAGCCAGCGCAGTTCGTCGCGCACGGGGTCGGTGGTGGCGCGGTCGAGGATCTTGCGGTGGGTGGCGAGGGCGCTGCGCAGCCGGCGGGTGGCGACGCGCATCTGGTGGACGGAGTCGGGCAGGTCGCGGCGGACGGCGGGGTCCTGGGCGACGAGGGCGTCGCGCTGTCGGCGCAGGTACGCCAGGACGTGCGCGCCGGCCGTCCGGTCGGCGGGGGCGTGGCCGGGGCGGGCGGGGGGCGGGGCGCCGGTGGCGGCGAGGGCGCGGGCGAGTTTGGAGGGGGCGTCGCTGACGCGCAGGCCGGCTTCGGCGAAGCGGTCCGTGACGGCGTCGAGGAGGGCGGGGTCGGCGCCGTCGGCGAGTTCGACCTCGATCTCGGTCCAGGCGGTGGCGGCGGAGCCGCGTTCGGCGCGGACGGAGTCGGTGCACAGCTGTGCGAGGAGGCCGCCGTCCGCGTCGAGGAGGTCCTCGGTGCGGCGTTCGGAGCGCAGCCGGATCC
This sequence comes from Streptomyces sp. NPDC089915, assembly GCF_040684675.1. NCBI lineage: Bacteria > Bacillati > Actinomycetota > Actinomycetes > Kitasatosporales > Streptomycetaceae > Streptomyces > Streptomyces sp. NPDC089915. The sequence continues at coordinate 5,740 of NZ_JBFBGN010000005.1, forward strand.
GGGGTTCCGGTGCGGCGCGGCGGGTCCGGGAGCGGACGAGGGCGGCGAGCTCGGGCGGGAGGGTGTCGGAGAGGGGGGCGCGGATCTCGTCGCGGACCCCGGCTGCGACGGGGAGTTTGAGGTGCCAGCCGGCGTCCTCGCCGCCGGTGCGGCGGCGCAGGGTGAGGCCGTCGGCGGTGAGGGCCAGGCCGGGGGTGTCGTAGTAGACGGCGTCGAGGCGGGCGGTGCCGCGGTCGCGGACGGCGGTGATCGCGGCGGTGCCGGTCAGGTCGGGCACCCGCGGCCGGGCCGCCGCCCGTGCCTTCTTCCCGCCCTGCTCGCCGGCCCGCTTCCCGGTCTGCTTCCCGGCCCGCTTCGCCCGCTTGCCCTGGCCCCCGGTGAACTCGAATTTCCGCTCGATCTCGCGCTGGGTGTCCGCCATGGATCGAATCTAGTCCCGATCCGGGCCGGCGGCAGGGGCGCTGCGCACGGCGGCGCGAAGCGGCCGGCGCGGCGCCCGGTTCAGGCCGGCGTCAGGCCGACATCGGGCGTTGCACCCTTATCGACTGGAGCAGTCCGACGGCGACCCATACGGCGAACATGGAGGAGCCTCCGTAGGAGACGAAGGGCAGCGGCAGACCGGCCACGGGCATGATGCCGAGGGTCATGCCGATGTTCTCGAAGGCCTGGAAGGCGAACCAGGCGATGATCCCGGCGCAGACGATGGTCCCGTAGAGCTCGGTGGTCTCGCGGGCGATCACGCAGGCCCGCCAGAGGATGACGCCGAGCAGGACCAGGATCAGTCCGGCCCCGACGAAGCCGAGCTCCTCGCCGGCGACGGTGAAGACGAAGTCGGTCTGCTGTTCGGGGACGAACTGGCCGGTGGTCTGGGAGCCCTTGAAGAGCCCGGAGCCGAGCAGGCCGCCGGAGCCGATGGCGATGCGCGCCTGGTTGGTGTTGTAGCCGACGCCGGCGGGGTCGAGGTCGGGGTTGGCGAAGGCGGCGAAGCGGTTGATCTGGTACTCGTCGAGGACGCCGAGCTGCCAGATCAGGACGGCTCCGGCGGCGCCGGAGGCGAGCAGGCCGACGACCCAGCGGTTGGAGGCGCCGGAGGCGAGCAGCACGCCGAGCACGATGATGACCATGACCATGACGGAGCCGAGGTCGGGCATCAGCATGACGATGCCCATGGGGGCGGCGGCCAGGCACAGGGCCTTGACGACGGTGCGGTGGTCGGGGTGTTCGAGGTCTCCGGCGTCGACCCGGGCCGCGAGCAGCATGGCCATGCCCAGGATGATGGTGATCTTGACGAACTCGCCGGGCTGGAGCGAGAAGCCGCCCCCGATGACGATCCAGGCGTGGGCGCCGTTGATGGTCGAGCCGAGCGGGGTGAGCACGGCCAGGACGAGCACCAGGGAGAGCCCGTAGAGGATCGGCACGGCCCCGCGCAGGGTGCGGTGGCCCAGCCAGATCGTGCCGATCATCAGGACCAGGCCGATGCCGGTGTTCATGGCGTGCCGGGTCAGGAAGTAGTACGGGTCGCCCTGGTTGAGGGTGGTGCGGTTGCGGGTGGCCGACCAGACGAGCAGGGCGCCGATGCAGGACAGCGCGAGCGCGGACAGCAGGATCGGCCAGTCGAGCCGGCGCAGGACGGAGTCGCGGGCGGTCAGCCTCGCGACGGGCCCGCGCGCGGGTGCGTACCGCGAGACGGAGAACTTGTTGGCGGTCTGCATCGGGTCCTCAGTCCTGCTTGTGCGCGGGCGGGGCCGGAGGTCCGGCGAGCGCGGGCGGGGCGTCCTCGGGGGACGGCGGCACGTAGGGGCGGATCTCGGGGGCGTCGATGGACCCGTCCGGCTGGATGGCGGGCAGGCTGGCCTCGGGCTTGGGCAGGAGGGCCTTGGAGAGGTCCTGCTTGCCGGCCATGTCGAGGCCGTAGATGGCGTTGTAGATGTTGCGGACGGCGGGGCCGGAGGCCCCGGAGCCGGTGCCGCCCTGGGAGATGGTCATGACGATGGTGTAGTCGTCGGTGTAGGTGGCGAACCAGGAGGTCGTCTGCTTGCCGTAGACCTCGGCGGTGCCGGTCTTGGCGTGCATGGGGATCTGCTTCTGCGGCCAGCCGCCGAAGCGCCAGGCGGCGGTGCCGCGGGTGGCGACGCCCTCCAGCGCTTCGCTTATCTGCTGCCGGGTCTTCTCGTCCATGGGCAGCTTGCCGTGGGCCTGCGGCTTGATCTCCTCGACCTTCTTGCCGTCGGCGCTGACGACGGCCTTGCCGATGGTCGGGTTCCACATGGTGCCGCCGTTGGAGATGGCCGCGTAGATGGTGGCCATCTGGATCGGGGTGACGAGGGTGTCGCCCTGGCCGATCGAGTAGTTGACGGCGTCACCGGCGCGCATGAGGTTGCCTTCGAGGCAGTTCTCGTAGGAGAGCAGCTCGACGTAGGTGCCGCCCTTCTTGCCGGTCTTGCACCACTGGTCCTTGTTGGCCTCCCAGAACCGCTGCTTCCAGGCGCGGTCGGGGACGCGGCCCTTCTCCTCGCCGGGGAGGTCGACGTGGGTCTCGGCGCCGAGGCCGAACTGGTGGGCGGTCTTGTAGAAGACCTCCGCCGGGTTCTTGACCGGGTGGAGGCCGCCGTCCTTGAGCCACTGCTGGTGGCCGAGGGCGTAGAAGACGGTGTCGCAGGAGACCTCGAGGGCCTGGCCGAGGGTGATGTTGCCGTGGCCCTGGGACTCGAAGTTCTTGAAGACCTGGCCGCCGATGGAGTACGAGCTGGGGCAGGGGTAGCTGCCGTCGAAGGGGTACCCGGCGTTGACGGCGGCGGTGGTGGGGATGACCTTGAAGATGGAGCCGGGGGCCGCCTGCCCCTGGATCGCCCGGTTCATCAGCGGGACGTTGGACTCCTTGGCGGTGAGCTTGGCGTAGTCCTTGCCGGAGATCCCGCCGACCCAGACGTTGGGGTCGTAGGTGGGGTTGGAGGCCATGGCGACGACGCGGCCGGTCTTGGACTCCAGGACGACCACGGCTCCGGCGTCGGCCTTGTAGGGGACGCCGGTGTTGCGGTCGATCTGCTTGCGGGCCTCGACCATGGCGGCGTTCAGCTCGTACTCGGCGACGCCCTGGACGCGGGCGTCGATGCTGGTGACGAGGTGGGCGCCGGGGACCGCGGGGTCGTTCTCGGCCTGGCCGATGACGCGCCCGAGGTTGTCGACCTCGTAGCGGGTGACGCCGGACTTGCCGCGCAGCTGCTTGTCGTACGTGCGTTCCAGGCCGAAGCGGCCGACCTGGTCGGAGCGCAGGAACGGCGAGTTGGTCTTCTTGGCCTTGACGATCTCGTCGTCGGTGACCGGGGAGAGGTAGCCGAGGACCTGGCCGGTGTTGGCCCCGCCGGGGGCCGGGTAGCGGCGGACGGCGGTGGGCTCGGCGGTGATGCCGGGGAAGTCCTCGGGGCGTTCGCGGATCTGGAGGGCCTGCTGGGTGGTGGCCTCCAGGGTGACCGGGATCGGCTGGTAGGGGGAACCGTTCCAGCAGGGCTGGGGGGTCTTGGAGTCGCAGAGCCGGACCTTGTCCATGACGTCCTGCGGCTTCATGTCCAGCACCCCGGCGAGGCGGGTCAGGACGTCCTTGCCCTTGTCCTTTATCTTCATCAGCTCGGTGCGGCTGGCGGAGACGACGAGGCGGGTCTCGTTGTCGGCGAGGGGGATGCCCCGGGCGTCCAGGATGGAGCCGCGCACGGCGGGCTGGACGACCTGCTGGACGTGGTTGTTCTTGGCCTCGTCGGAGTACTCCGCGCCGTTGCGGATCTGGAGGTACCACAGCCGCCCGAAGAGGGTGAGCAGCAGCGAGAAGACGAGTACCTGGAGGATGACGAGCCGGATCTGCACCCGGGGGGTGCGGCCGGTCTCCGGAATGTTGGTCACTACTGCTCCCCCGTCACAGCTTCCTGACGCTCTTCACGCCCTTGACACCTTTGACGCCCTTTATGCGGCCGGCCCGGTTGGCGCGGCCGCGCGCGGTCATCATCCGCAGTCCGCCGCGCTGGCTGCCGATGCGCAGCCCGGTGCCGCCGGCCAGCCAGCCGGAGGCGACGTCCTTGCCCTGCGGGGGGCCGCCGTTGGCCTCGACGGCCATCGGGTCGTTCTCGGCCTTGCGGGCGAGGGCCATGATGAACGGCACGGTGAACGGCGCGAGCAGCAGGTCGTAGAGGGTCGCCGTGAACAGCAGCCCGACCAGGCCGACGTGGCGGGCGGCCGTGTCGCCGACGAGGGCGCCGACGCCCGCGTACAGGAGCGTGGAGCCGATGGCGGCGGCGACGACGGTGAGCATCGGCCCCCAGGCGGAGCGGAAGCGCCCGGTGTCGGGGCGGACGAGGCCGACGAGGTAGCCGATCAGGCACAGGACGAGGGCGTACCGTCCGGCGGCGTGGTCGGCGGGCGGGGCGAGGTCGGTGAGCAGTCCGGCGGCGAAGCCGATGAGGGCTCCGCTGACGTGCCCGTAGACCAGGGCGAGGGCGACGACGGTCAGCAGGACGAGGTCGGGGACGGCTCCGGGCAGCTGGAGCCGGCCGAGGACGGTGACCTGCAGGACGAGGGCGACGGAGACGAGCGAGCCCGCGAGCAGGATCCGGTTGATGCGCATGTCGGTCAGCTCCTACTCGTCGGCCGGCTTGCCGGAGACGCTGGCGGAGGGCGACGGGGTGACCGTGACGGTGACCGTCGGGATGGGCTTGGGCGCCTCGGGCTTGGGCGGCAGGACGGCGTCGCGGGGGTCCTCGCGCGGGGGCATGACGACGACGCCGACGATGTCGAGACGGGAGAAGCCGACGAAGGGGCGGACCCACACGGTGCGGGTCAGGTCGCCGTGCGAGGGGTCGACCTTGACGACCTCGCCGATCGGGACGCCCGGCACGAAGGGCTTGTTGGCGCGGGAGCCGAAGGTGACGAGCCGGTCGCCGGGGTTGATCTTGGCGCGGCCGTTGAGCATCTGGACGGAGAGGGCGCGGTCGCCCTGACCGGTGGCGAAGCCGAGCTCGCCGGTCTTCTCCAGGCGGGTGCCGACGGTGAAGCCGGGGTCGTTGGCGAGGACGACGGTGGCGGTGTCGGGGCCAACGGTGGCGACGCGGCCGACGAGTCCGTCCCCGTTGAGGACGGTCATGTCGCGCTCGATGCCGTCCTTGCTGCCGGCGTCGATGGTGACGGTCCAGGAGAAGCCCTGGGCCGCTCCTATCCCGATGACCTCGGCGCCCTTGATGCCGTACTGCCCGGCGCCGGCCCGCTTGAGCATCTCGTCGAGCTCGCGGATGCGGCTGCGGGTGCGGTCGTCGCTGCCCAGCCGGGTCTTCAGGGCGGTGTTCTCGCGCTCCAGGGCCGTGATCCGGTTGTGGCGCTCGTCGGAGTCGCGGACGGCCCCTATGGCGTTGGCGACCGGGTCCACGGCGGTCGCCACACCCTTCTCGACGGGGCCGAAGACGGCGGCGGCGGCCCGCCGGGCGCCGTCGACCGGCGAAGCCTCTCCCGCTCTGATGTCCACCGTGATCAGCGCGAACGCGATGGCGATCAGCAGTACCAGGAGCAGCCGGCTCTCTCGTGTGTCCCTCACGTGCGGCGGCCGTGCCTTCCTCGTAGAAACTCGTGCGGCGGAACCGTTCCGGCGGGGCCGGGGCGGGACCGGACTGTGCCTGTATATCAACGATCCGCCGCACGGGCGCGGCAGCACCCGTACGGCGGATCCTTGTGTTCCGCATGCCCCGTTACGGGGGTTTGATCACCGCCGGGGCTGGGCGTCCAGGACCTGCTGGAGGGCCTCGAACTCCTCGACGCACTTGCCGGAGCCGAGGGCCACGGAGTCGAGGGGGTCCTCGGCGATGTGGATCGGCATGCCCGTCTCGCGGCGCAGCCGCTCGTCGAGCCCGCGCAGCAGGGCGCCGCCGCCGGTGAGGACGATGCCGCGGTCCATGATGTCGCCGGAGAGCTCCGGCGGGCACTTGTCGAGGGTCGTCTTGACCGCGTCGACGATCGCGTTGACCGGCTCCTCGATGGCCTTGCGGACCTCCGCGGCGGAGATGACCACGGTCTTGGGCAGGCCCGAGACCAGGTCGCGGCCGCGGATCTCGGTGTGCTCGTCCTTGTCGAGGTCGTACGCCGAGCCGATGGTGATCTTGATCTGTTCGGCGGTGCGCTCGCCGAGGAGGAGCGAGTACTCCTTCTTGATGTGCTGAATGATCGCGTTGTCCAGCTCGTCGCCGGCCACCCGGATGGACTGCGCCGTGACGATTCCGCCGAGGGAGATGACGGCGACCTCGGTGGTGCCGCCGCCGATGTCCACGACCATGTTGCCAGTGGCCTCGTGGACGGGCAGGCCCGAGCCGATGGCGGCGGCCATGGGCTCCTCGATGATGTGCACCTGACGGGCGCCGGCCTGCGTGGACGCCTCGATGACGGCGCGCCGCTCCACTCCCGTGATGCCGGAGGGCACGCAGACCACCACGCGCGGGCGCGCCAGGTAGCGGCGCTTGTGGATCTTGAGGATGAAGTACCGGAGCATCCGCTCGGTGATCTCGAAGTCGGCGATCACGCCGTCCTTCAGAGGGCGTACGGCGACGATGTTGCCGGGCGTGCGCCCGATCATCTTCTTCGCCTCGGAGCCGACCGCCAGGATGCCGCCGGTGTTCGTGTTGATGGCGACCACGGACGGCTCGTTCAGGACGATTCCCCGGCCCCTCACGTACACCAGCGTGTTGGCGGTCCCGAGGTCGATCGCCATGTCACGGCCGATGAACGACATGTTGTTCCCCTTGTTCCCCATGAGGAGCGTCTGGCCTTCCAGTTGATAGCGGCTGCTGTCAGGTCGGCGAGGTGGGTGTGTGGGTGGAGGCCCCATCGTAGTGCCGCAGGTACGGACATCGCGCGACGGGACTCCGGCAATCCCGCCGGAACGGATACCCGCCCCCTTAGTGGTGACGTCGTGTCCTGTCCATGCGTTCCCGGACGCGGCCCGCAATACCGAAGGGCGACCGAAATTACTTCGGTCGCCCCAGGTCATGAGCGCTATTTGGCTGATGTCGCGTCAGGAAGGAATGTTCGCGGCCGCTCAGAGAGCGGGGAAGAACAGCTTCAGCTCGCGCTCCGCGGACTCCTCGGAATCCGAGGCGTGGATCAGGTTCTCCCGGGTGATGGACCCGAAGTCGCCACGGATGGAGCCGGGCGCGGCGGCGATCGGGTCGGTGGGTCCGGCCAGCTGGCGGACACCCTCGATCACGCGTTCCCCTTCCACCACGAGGACGACGACCGGGCCGCTCGCCATGAAGCCCATGAGGGGCTCGTAGAAGGGCTTGCCCTTGTGCTCCCCGTAGTGGGTCTCCAGGGTCTCCTGGTCCAGCGTGCGCAGCTCCAGCGCCGGAACGGTCCAGCCGGCCTTCCGCTCGATCCGGCCGATGATCTCGCCGATCAGGCCACGGCGGACGGCGTCCGGCTTGAGGATGACGAGCGTGCGCTGGGTCATGTTCCAACTCCTTGCGGCATACGGGTGCGGTAGGGCGAATCTACAGGGCCGTTACGGGGACCCATCACGCAGCGTCAGCCTCCGCCTGACGAGCCGCCCAGCTCGCCTTGATCGTGTCGATCCGGCGCCCGTAGTGCACCGAGCACCACCACAGGCCCGCGAAGACCGCGCCCAGGAAGAACATCGTCGGGACCACGAAACCGCTCGCGATCAGGCCGATCTGCAGCGCCCAGCCGAGCTCCACCGCGCCCCGGCGCGAGAGCATCCCGCACAGCAGCACCGACAGCAGCATCGTCACGCCGCAGACCGTCCACACCTCGGCCTGGGTCAGGTCCGGGTTCTTCATGGCCACCAGGCCCGCGAAGCCGACGACGAAGAACTCGCCGATCAGCGTGCTCGCGCAGAGCGTGCGCATCGATCCCTCAGCCCCTCTTGAACAGCAGGCGGGCCTCGCCCACCGTGATCACGGAACCGGTCACGAGAACCCCGGCCCCTCCGTATTCGGCCTCTTCCTCCGCCAGGGTGACGGCCGCCTCCAGGGCGTCGTCCAGCCGCGGCTCCACCTGCACCCGGTCGGGGCCGAAGACCTCGACCGCGATCGCGGCCAGCTCGTCCGCGCCCATCGCCCGGTGGCTGGTGTTCTCGGTGACGACGACCTCGGCGAAGATCGGCTCGAAGGCCTCGAAGACACCCTTGACGTCCTTGCCCTCGCTCGCCGCCACCACGCCGATCAGCCGGCTGAAGCCGAAGGCCTCGGTCACGGCCTCCGCGGTGACCTGCGCGCCCGCCGGGTTGTGCGCGGCGTCCAGGATCACCGTCGGGCTGCGGCGCACGACCTCCATCCGGCCCGGCGAGGTCACCGAGGCGAAGGCGCGGCGCACCGTGTCCGCGTCCAGCTCGCGCGCCTGCTGCCCGCCGACGCCGAAGAAGGCCTCGACGGCGGCCAGCGCGACGGCCGCGTTGTGCGCCATGTGGGCGCCGTACAGCGGCAGGAAGACGCCCTCGTACTCGCCGCCCATCCCGCGCAGCGTCAGCATCTGGCCGCCGACCGCCACCTCGCGGGAGACCACGCCGAACTCCATGCCCTCGCGGGCCACGGTCGCGTCGACCTCGACGGCCCGCTTCAGCAGCGCCTGCGCCGCGTCCACCGGCTGCTGCGCCAGGATCACGGTGGCGTCCTGCTTGATGACGCCGCCCTTCTCCTGCGCGATCTCGCCGGGCGTGTTGCCCAGGCGGTCCGTGTGGTCCAGGCTGATCGGGGTGATCACCGCGACCGCGGCGTCGATCACGTTGGTGGCGTCCCAGGTACCGCCCATGCCGACCTCGATCACGGCCGCGTCCACGGGCGCGTCCGCGAAGGCCGCGTACGCCATGCCGGTGAGGACCTCGAAGAAGGACAGCCGGAAGTCCTCGGCGGCGTCGACCATCTCCACGTACGGCTTGATGTCGTGGTAGGTCTCGATGAAGCGCTCGGCGCTGATCGGCGCCCCGTCCAGGCTGATCCGCTCGGTGACGGACTGCACGTGCGGGCTGGTGTAGCGGCCGGTGCGCAGCTCGAAGGCGTTCAGCAGGGCCTCGATCATGCGGGCCGTGCTGGTCTTGCCGTTCGTACCGGTGACGTGGATGGTCGGGTAGGCGCGCTGGGGCTGGCCGAGGACGTCCATCAGCGCCTCGATGCGGCTGACGGACGGGTCCAACTTGGTCTCGCCCCAGCGGGTGGCGAGCTCCTGCTCCACTTCCTGGAGCGCCTTGGCCACCTCGGGGTCCTCCGGGCGGGAGGGCACCGGGTCGCCCGTGGGCGGGCCGGCCTGGGCGCGCAGGGTGCGGCTGCCGGCCTCGATCACCGCCAGGTCGGGGTCTCGGTCGGCTTCTTCCGCCACTATCTGGTCGAACTCGTCGAACGTGCCGTCGCGGTCGCGGTCCTGGCCCTCGGGCTGCTGCTCACTCACAGCCCCCAGTCTACGGACGCGGACCCCAAGGACTTTCGGCCCGGCCGTTTCGGGACCTTCGGCGGCGAAAGCGACCGGATCGTTATGCAAGCCTTGCGGACGGGAGATTGGGGAACAAATGCCGCAGGCCAGCACCGACAAGACCGCCTCCAGCCGGGACATAGGCATAGACCTGGGGACCGCGAACACCCTCGTCTACGCCCGCGGACACGGGATCGTCCTCAATGAGCCGTCCGTGGTCGCGGTCAAGGCGGGCACGACAACCGCCCTCGCCGTCGGCACGGAGGCCAAGGAGACCATCGGCCGCACCCCGGGCTCCATCACCGCGATCCGCCCCCTGAAGGACGGGGTGATCTGCGACTACGAGGCGGCCGAGGAGATGATCCGGCACTTCGTCCGCAAGGCGGTCCCCGGCCGGCGGCCCCGCACCCGGATGGTGATCTGCGTGCCGTCCGGGGTCACCCCGGTCGAACGGCGGGCCATCGTCCACGCCTCCACCCGGGCCGGCGCCCGCAGCGTCCACCTGATCGAGGAGCCCATGGCGGCCGCGATCGGGGCCGGGCTGCCGGTGGCCGAGGCGCGCGGCTCGATGGTGGTCGACATCGGCGGCGGCACCTCCGAGGTGGCCGTCATCTCCCTCGGCGGGATCGTCACCTCGCAGTCCCTGCGGATCGGCGGGGACCGGCTCGACACCGCGATCATGGACCACGTGCGCAAGGAGCACTCCCTGCTCATCGGCGAGCGCACCGCCGAGGACGTCAAGGTCGCCATCGGCTCCGCCTGGCCGGTGCCCGAGCGGCCGGAGCTGGAGACCGCCACCTTCACGGTGCGCGGCCGCGAGCGGGTCGGCGGCATGCCCAAGACCCTGGAGCTGGGCGCGGCGGACGTACGGGCCGCGCTGGACGAGCCGGTCGAGGCGATCATCGCCGCCGTCCGCGCCACCCTGGAGGAGTGCCCGCCCGAGCTGTCCGGGGACGTGATGGAGCACGGCATCGTCCTCACCGGCGGCGGCGCCCTGCTGCCCGGCCTGAACCTGCGCATGGCCTCCGCGACGGGCATCCCGGTCTTCGTCGCCGACGCGCCCCTGGACTGCGTGGCCCTCGGGTCGGGGCGCTGCGTGGAGGACCTCGACGCCCTGGGCTCCCTGCTGTCCCCGGCGAAGGCCTGACGGGTCCCTGGGCGGGGTCAGCCGCGCGGCAGGGTGGCGACGACCTCGTAGGCGTCCTCGCCCCGGCACGCCGTCAGGGTCCCGCCCAGGCTGCGGACGCGTTCGGCCATGCTCGCCGTGCCCGAGCCCGCCGAGACCGGCGCCCGGCCCGGGGTGCGGGCCGGGAGGCCGTTGCTGACGGCGATCCTCAGGTGGGGGCCGTCGGTGCGGATCGACACCTCGATGGTCTCGCCCCGGGCGTGCTTGGCCGCGTTCGTCAGGCACTCCTGCACCACCCGGTAGACCGCCGCCTGCCGCAGCGGGGACAGGGCGTGGGCCTGCGGGTCCATCGTGAGCCGGACCGGCGATCCGGCCCGCCCGCTCTCCTCCGCCAGCGCCGCCAGCCCCTCCACGCCCGGGGTCGAGGCCCGCTCCCCGCGCTGCACGATGATCTCGTTCAGCACCAGGTGGGCCCGGCGGGCGGTGTCGGAGAGCTCCTCGAAGTCCTTGGCGTACGGGGTCTCGCGCGCCCGCATCGACAGCACCTCGGAGCGCACGGTCAGCAGGGTCAGCTCCCGCCCGACGAAGTCGTGGACGTCGCGGGCGACGGAGGTCCGCTCCTGCTGGACGGCGTTCAGCACGGCCGTCTCGGCCCGCCGGGCCTCCAGCTCCCGCACCAGGTCGTGCCGGTGGGCGGCGATGCCGACGGCCGAGGCGAGCACCCCGATGGGCACGATCAGGCTGAGGAAGGCGCTGAGGGTCGCCGCCTTGGGCTCGGGCCAGCCCGGCAGGCAGAACACGGCGAGCGCGAAGGCGACGTAGCCGGTGGTGGCGAGGACGGCGGCCCTCCGGCCCCGGTTGCGGCCGACGGAGTACAGGGCGAACTGGATCAGCGTCAGCTCGTGCAGCCAGCCGATGAACAGCAGGGCGGTGAGGTACGCGGCCCAGGGCATCCGGCGCCGCACCAGCAGGGTCGTACAGCCGGCCGTGAGCACCAGGGCGGCCTGCCAGCCGTTGAGGGAGTTGTCGGCGGCGGCCAGGCCCGGCAGGTCGAGCGCCATCAGGCCCAGACAGCTCAGTGCGGCGACGGCGTCCTGCGCCCGGGGCGAGGCGCCCCAGCCCTCGGCGAGCCGGCGCCCGCAGGCCACGGCCCGGTTCCATCCCGGGACGGAGGGCAACAGGTGCATGTCCCCCATGATGCGTGGTCCGTGCCCGGGATCGCCTCAGCCATACGGACATATCAAGTGATAAAAGGCACTCCCGGGGAGGGCGTACGTCCCGTCCGGGCACGCGAAAGGCCCCCGCCGGGGGCGGGGGCCTCTCTCGCGATGCGCTGCCGGTCAGGCGGCGGGCAGGGCGTCCAGCTGGGCCTGGATCCGGGCGATGTCCGCCTCGGCCTTGGCCAGGCGGCCCTTGATCTTGTCCACGACGTTGTCGGGGGCCTTGGCCAGGAAGGCCTCGTTCCCGAGCTTCGCCTCGGCCTGCTGCTTCTCCTTCTCGGCGGCGCCGAGGTCCTTGGAGAGGCGCTTGCGCTCGGCGGCCACGTCGATGGTGCCGGACAGGTCGAGGGCGACCGTGGCGCCGGCGACCGGCAGGGTGGCGGTGGCGCTGAAGCCCTCGCCCTCCGGCTGGAGGCGCAGCAGCTGGCGGATGGCGCCCTCGTGCGCGGCGAGCTCCGTACCGGCCAGGTCGAGGCGGGCCGGGACCTTCTGGCCGTCCTGCAGCCCCTGCTCCTTGCGGAACCGGCGGACCTCGGTGACGACCGCCTTGACCAGCTCGATCTCGGCCTCGGCGGCCTCGTCGCGGAAGCCGCTGTCGGCGGGCCAGTCGGCGATCACCAGGGACTCGCCCCCGGTCAGCGTGGTCCACAGGGTCTCGGTGACGAACGGGACCACCGGGTGCAGCAGCCGCAGCATGACGTCGAGGACCTCGCCGAGGACGCGGCCCGAGACCTGCGCCTGCTCGCCGCCCGCGAAGAACGTCGTCTTCGACAGCTCGACGTACCAGCTGAAGACCTCGTCCCACGCGAAGTGGTAGAGGGAGTCCGACAGCTTCGAGAACTGGTAGTCCTCGTAGAAGGCGTCGACCTCGGCCACGGTCTTGTTCAGCTGCGACAGGATCCACCGGTCGGTCGCCGACATCTGCTCGGGGGCCGGCAGCTCGCCCTCGACGGTGGCGCCGTTCATGAGCGCGAAGCGGGTCGCGTTCCAGATCTTGTTGGCGAAGTTGCGGGAGGCCTGGACCCAGTCCTCGCCGATCGGGACGTCGACGCCCGGGTTCGCGCCGCGGGCCAGGGTGAAGCGGACCGCGTCGGAGCCGTAGGTGTCCATCCAGTCCAGCGGGTTGACCGCGTTGCCGAAGGACTTCGACATCTTCTTGCCGAACTGGTCGCGGACCATGCCGTGCAGGGCGATGGTGTGGAACGGCGGGACGCCGTCCATCGCGTACAGGCCGAACATCATCATCCGGGCGACCCAGAAGAAGAGGATGTCGTAGCCGGTGACCAGGACGGAGTTCGGGTAGAACTTCGCGAGGCTCTCGGTCTGCCGCGGCCAGCCGAGGGTGGAGAAGGGCCACAGGCCGGAGGAGAACCAGGTGTCGAGGACGTCCGTGTCCTGGTGCCAGCCCTCGCCCGTGGGCGGCTGCTCGTCCGGGCCGACGCAGACGATCTCGCCGTTCGGGCCGTACCAGACGGGGATGCGGTGGCCCCACCACAACTGGCGCGAGATGCACCAGTCGTGGAGGTTGTCGACCCAGTCGAAGTACCGCTTCTCCATCTCCTGCGGGTGGATCTTGACCTTGCCGTCGCGGACCGCGTCACCGGCGGCCTTCGCGAGCGGGCCGACCTTGACCCACCACTGCATCGACAGGCGCGGCTCGATGGTGGTCTTGCAGCGCGAGCAGTGGCCGACGGAGTGGACGTACGGGCGCTTCTCGGCGACGATCCGGCCCTCGGCGCGCAGCGCGGCGACGATGGCGGAACGGGCCTCCAGCCGGTCCAGGCCCTGGAAGGGGCCGGGCGCGGTGATGATGGCGCGCTCGTCCATGACGGCGAGGTTCGGCAGGTTGTGGCGCTGGCCGATCTCGAAGTCGTTCGGGTCGTGCGCCGGGGTCACCTTGACGCAGCCGGTGCCGAACTCCGGGTCCACGTGCGTGTCGGCGACGACCGGGATGGAGCGGTCGGTCAGCGGCAGCTTGATCTGGCGGCCGACGAGGTGCTTGTACCGCTCGTCTTCCGGGTGGACGGCGATGGCCGTGTCGCCGAGCATCGTCTCGGCGCGGGTGGTCGCGACGACCAGGGAGTCCTCGCCCTCGCCGTAGCGGATGGAGACGAGCTCGCCGTCGTCGTCCTGGTACTCGACCTCGATGTCCGAGATCGCCGTCAGACAGCGCGGGCACCAGTTGATGATGCGTTCGGCGCGGTAGATCAGCTCGTCGTCGTAAAGCCGCTTGAAGATGGTCTGGACGGCCTCGGACAGGCCCTCGTCCATCGTGAAGCGCTCGCGGGACCAGTCGACGCCGTCGCCGAGACGGCGCATCTGGCCGGAGATCTGGCCTCCGGACTCGCCCTTCCACTGCCAGACCCGCTCGACGAAGGCCTCGCGGCCCAGGTCGTGGCGGGACTTGCCCTCCTTGGCGAGCTCGCGCTCGACCACGTTCTGGGTGGCGATGCCGGCGTGGTCCATGCCCGGCTGCCACAGGGTCTCGAAGCCCTGCATGCGCTTGCGGCGGGTGAGGGCGTCGATCAGCGTGTGCTCGAAGGCGTGGCCCAGGTGCAGGCTGCCCGTGACGTTCGGCGGCGGGATGACGATGGTGTACGCGGGCTTGTCGCTGTTCGCGTCGGCCTCGAAGTAACCGCGCTCTACCCAGCGCTCGTAGAGCTTCCCCTCTACCTCGGCCGGCGCGTACTGGGTCGGCAGTTCGGAGTTGGGGGCACTGGGTGTCTGCGTGTTCTCGGTCACGGGGCACAGGATACGGCGGGCCCGGGCCGCGTCACGAATCCATTCCACCGGGGGCGCTCCCGCGGGCCTTCCCCGTGCGGGCGGCGGTGGAGGTCCCGGCGGGGTCGTGATTCGGTAACGGCCCGGACCCCGATGCCGCCACCCTCCCGGCCTTCCGCCAGGATGTGTGAAACGGATAAGCAGACCTCACAGGGGGACTCGGGATGAGTTTCAACCAGCCAGGGCCGTACGGCCAGCAGCCGCAGCAGCCGGGCCCCTACGGGCAGCAGCCCCCGCAGCAGCCGAACCCGTACGGCCAGCCCGCCCCGCAGCAGCCGGGCTACGGCTACCCCCAGCAGGCCCCGCCCCCGCCGCCGGCCTACGCCCAGCCGGGCCCTCCCCCGCCCCCGCCGCCGGCCTACCCCCAGCAGGGCGGCTACCCGCAGCAGCCCCCGCAGCCCGCGTACGGCTACCAGCAGCCCCCGCAGCAGGCCTACACGCCCCCGCCGGCGCCCCCGAAGAAGTCCAAGGCCCTCCCGATCGTCGCGGTGGTCGCGGCCGTCGCCGTCATCGGCGGCGCGGGCTGGTGGTTCCTGGGCGGCGGCTCGGGCGGCTCGGTCTCGGACGCGACGAAGGGCTACAAGCTGGTCGCGCCCCCCTCGGTGGCCGAGTTCCAGCAGGACCCGAAGTACAAAGAGCAGCCCATGAGCGACAAGGACAAGCAGGAGGCTGCGGCTGCCGGCATCAACAACGCCACCCAGGTGGGCATGAACTACCAGACCGGCGATCCGAAGAACCCGCTGACGACCAAGGCCCTCCAGTTCAAGGGCTACTACGGCGATGTCGCCGACCCTGAGAAGGCCGTGGACGGCCTCTTCGCCATGGCCAAGCAGAACGTCGGCAAGAACGACGGCAAGACGAAGAGCGAGCTCCTCGGCAGCCCGAAGGAGATGAGCCCGGCCGGCTTCAAGGGCGCCGTGATGAAGTGCCAGGAGGTCAAGTTCACCTCGACCTCCACAGACCCGTCCTACAAGGGGCCGAAGGAGTTCACGCTGCCCATCTGCATCTGGGGCGACTACAGCACCGTGAGCATGATCAACGCCGCTGACGCGGGTGCCCTGCTCGCCGGGAAGCCCGGCTACACCCTGGAGCAGACCGCGGACCTCACCGCGAAGCTCTACAACACCGCCCGCGTGAAGAAGTAACCCCGAGGACCACATACGAGAAGGGGCGCCCCGGATCCTCCGGGGCGCCCCTTCCGCGTACGACGAGCGATCGGCTACGCCGACTTCTCCTGCGGGCCCTGGTCCTTCGGGACGATGCGGGGGACCAAAGTCGGGTTCACGTTCGAGCGGACCACGTCCGCCGTGATGACCACGCGGGCCACGTCCTTGCGGGACGGGACCTCGTACATCACCGACATCAGGACCTCTTCCATGATGGCGCGCAGACCGCGCGCGCCCGTCTGGCGGAGGATGGCCTGGTCGGCGATGGCCTCCAGGGCCTCGCGCTCGAAGTCCAGTTCCACGCCGTCCAGTTCGAACAGGCGCTGGTACTGCTTGACGAGGGCGTTGCGCGGCTCGACCAGGATCTGGAGCAGGGCCTCGCGGTCCAGGTTGTGGACCGAGGTGATGACGGGGAGACGGCCGATGAACTCCGGGATCATCCCGAACTTCACCAGGTCCTCCGGCATGACCTCCTGGAACTGGTCGCTCGCCTCGATCTCCCGCTTCGAGCGGATCGTCGCCCCGAAGCCGATGCCCTTGGCGCCCGCGCGCGACTCGATGATCTTCTCCAGGCCGGCGAAGGCGCCGCCCACGATGAAGAGCACGTTCGTCGTGTCGATCTGGATGAACTCCTGGTGCGGGTGCTTGCGGCCGCCCTGCGGCGGGACCGACGCCGTCGTCCCCTCCAGGATCTTCAGGAGGGCCTGCTGCACGCCCTCGCCGGAGACGTCGCGCGTGATCGACGGGTTCTCGCTCTTGCGGGCGACCTTGTCGATCTCGTCGATGTAGATGATCCCGGTCTCGGCCTTCTTGACGTCGTAGTCGGCCGCCTGGATCAGCTTGAGGAGGATGTTCTCCACGTCCTCGCCGACGTACCCGGCCTCCGTCAGCGCCGTCGCGTCGGCGATGGCGAACGGGACGTTCAGCATGCGGGCCAGCGTCTGGGCGAGCAGGGTCTTGCCCGAACCCGTGGGGCCCAGCAGCAGGATGTTGGACTTCGCGAGCTCGATCGCGTCGTCACGGCCCTGCGCGCCGCCGTTCTCGCCGGCCTGGACGCGCTTGTAGTGGTTGTAGACCGCTACCGAGAGCGCCTTCTTCGCCGGCTCCTGGCCGACGACGTAGCTCTCCAGGAACTCGTAGATCTCACGGGGCTTGGGGAGTTCCTCCCACCGGACCTCGGAGGTCTCCGCGAGTTCCTCTTCGATGATCTCGTTGCAGAGGTCGATGCACTCGTCGCAGATGTACACACCGGGTCCTGCGATGAGCTTCTTCACCTGCTTCTGGCTCTTCCCGCAGAACGAGCACTTGAGCAGGTCGCCGCCGTCACCGATGCGTGCCACGAGGTGCTTCCCCTTCGCCTGGGAGACGCTTGGTTCAGCGCTCCTGGTGCCTCATATCCGACGGTACCTTGCCGGGGGCCCCGTACGGGGCCCCCTTGGCACGGTTCACATCGCGGAAATCCGCGCCGTGTCCGCGCCAACTGGCGGCAAGGATCAGGCCGCGTTCATCTTGCGGGTCGAGACGATCTGGTCGATCAGCCCGTAGGCCAGCGCGTCCTCGGCCGTGAGGATCTTGTCGCGCTCGATGTCGTCGCGGATCTTCTCGATCGGCGTCGTCGAGTGCTTGGCCAGCATGCTCTCCAGCTGGTCGCGCATGCGCAGGATCTCGTTGGCCGCGATCTCCAGGTCGGAGAGCTGCTCGCGGCCCGTGCCGCCGGACGGCTGGTGGATCAGCACGCGGGCGTTCGGGAGGGCCATGCGCTTGCCCGGGGTACCGGCGGCCAGCAGGACGGCGGCGGCGGAGGCCGCCTGGCCCATGCAGACCGTCTGGATGTCGGGCTTCACGAACTGCATCGTGTCGTAGATGGCCGTCAGCGCCGTGAAGGAGCCGCCGGGGCTGTTGATGTAGATCGAGATGTCGCGGTCCGGGTCCATCGACTCCAGGCACAGCAGCTGCGCCATGACGTCGTTGGCGGAGGCGTCGTCGATCTGCACGCCGAGGAAGATCACGCGCTCCTCGAAGAGCTTCGCGTACGGGTCGTACTCGCGCACGCCCTGCGAGGTGCGCTCCACGAAGCGCGGGACGACGTAGCGGTTGTCCACCTGCGGGCCGGAGTAGAGGCCGCTCGCGGAGAAGTTGTTCTGCATCTGGGTGTTCACCATCCTGGTGGCGTTCTGCGGGCTGGGGTTGCCTGGAGCGGGCCTGCGGGCGCACGGGGACCGTGCGCCGGGCCCGGGGCGGGTCAGGCCCCGGTGCCGCCGCCGCCCGGAGCGAGGGACGCGGCCGCGATGATGTCGTCGATCAGGCCGTACTCCTTGGCCTCCTCGGCGGTGAACCAGCGGTCGCGGTCGCCGTCGCGGATGATCGCCTCGACGGTCTGGCCCGAGTGGTGGGCGGTGA
Organism: Streptomyces sp. NPDC089915; assembly: GCF_040684675.1. Taxonomy (NCBI): domain Bacteria; kingdom Bacillati; phylum Actinomycetota; class Actinomycetes; order Kitasatosporales; family Streptomycetaceae; genus Streptomyces; species Streptomyces sp. NPDC089915. The sequence continues at coordinate 23,877 of NZ_JBFBGN010000005.1, forward strand.
TCTCGGCCATGCGCTGCTTGGTGCGCAGCAGGTACTGGGCCTGGATCTTGATGTCCGACGCGGTGCCGCCGATGCCGGCGGAGCCCTGGTGCATCAGGATGTCGGTGTTCGGGAGCGCGAAGCGCTTGCCCGGGGTGCCGCCGGTGAGCAGGAACTGGCCCATGGAGGCGGCCATGCCCATGCCGATGGTGACGACGTCGTTCGGGATGAACTGCATGGTGTCGTAGATCGCCATGCCGGCCGTCACGGAGCCACCGGGGCTGTTGATGTACAGGTAGATGTCCTTCTCCGGGTCCGCGGCCAGGAGGAGGAGCTGCGCCGTGATCTTGTTGGCGATCTCGTCGTCGACCTGCTGGCCGAGGAAGATGATGCGCTCGCCGAGCAGCCGGTTGTAGACATGGTCGCCGAGGCCGCCACCGATGGACGGCTCACCCGCGGCGTAAGGCTTCAGATTCGTCACGTATCCACCTGCTCGTCTCCGACGGCCACATGCCGTCTCAGCGTCTCGTTCTGGGGCGCGGACCGGCCGGTGGTGCGATGCCCCGCCGGCTACGGGTAGTCCCGTGCCCTCGTATTCATGGACCCTAACGCGCAGGTCGGACAACGCCATCCCGCTTCCCGAACTGTTCGCTCGGAGCGCAAGGTCCCGGGGGCCCCGCGGGAGTACGCGGAAGGGCCCGTACGCGGCTGCGTCCGGGCCCTTCGCGGCACTGCTCTGCGGGCTCAGCCCGGGGTGTTACTTGGCCTCTTCGGCCTTCACCTCGTCGTCGCCCTCGACCGCGGCCTCGACGACCTCGGCGGCCGTCTCGACCTCGTCCTCGTCGTCGGACAGGTCGATGACCTCACCCTTGGTGTCGACGACCTTGGCGGCCTCGACGACGACCGCGAGGGCCTTGCCGCGGGCGACCTCGCCGACCAGCATCGGGACCTGGCCACCCTCGACGACGGCCTGGGCGAACTGGTCGGGGGACATGCCGGAGGACTGCGCGCGGCGCATGAGGTGCTCGGTGAGCTCCTCCTGGTTGACGCCCAGCTTCTCCTTGTTGACCAGCGCGTCGAGGACGAACTGGGTCTTGATGCCCTTGACGGCCTGCTCGGAGGTCTCGGCGTCGAACTCCTCGACCGTCTTGCCCTGGATCTCGAGGAACTTCTCGAGGTTCAGGCCCATCTGGCCGAGCTGGTGGTGCTCCAGGTTGTGCTTGCGGGTCTGGACCTCGTCCGCGAGGAGCTTCTCGGGGATCGGGACCTCGACGAGCTCCAGCAGCTTCTCCAGGACGCGCTCCTGGGCCTGCGTGGCCTGGTCGTACTGCTTCATGTTCTCGAGGCGCTTGCGGCTGTCCGCCTTCAGCTCGTCGAGGGTGTCGAACTCGCTCGCCATCTGGGCGAACTCGTCGTCCAGCTCCGGCAGCTCGCGGGCGGAGACCTTGGTGACCTTGACGGTGACCTCGGCGTCCTTGCCCTCGGCGGAGCCGCCCTTCAGCTGCGAGGTGAAGGTGGCCTCGCCGCCGGCCTCGAGGCCCTTGACGGCCTCGTCGATGCCGTCAAGGAGCTCGCCCGAGCCGATGGTGTAGGAGACGTCGGTGGCGACGCCGTCCTCGAGGACCTCGCCGTCGACCTTGGCCTCGAGGTCGATGGTGACGACGTCACCCTCGACGGCGGCGCGCTCGACGTCCTTGGTGGACGCGAAGCGGCCGCGCAGCTGCTCGACCGACTTCTCGACGTCCTCGTCCGAGACCTCGACCGCGTCGACCTCGACCTCGATGCCGGAGTAGTCCGGGATCTCGATCTCGGGACGCACGTCGACCTCGGCGGTGAAGGCCAGCAGCTCGCCGTCCTTCAGCTCCGTGATGTCGACCTCGGGCTGGCCCAGCGGGTTCAGGTCGGCCTCGTTGACGGCCTCGGTGTAGAACTTCGGGAGGGCGTCGTTGACGGCCTCCTCCAGCACCGCACCGCGGCCGAAGCGCTGGTCGATGACCCGGTTCGGGATCTTGCCCTTGCGGAAGCCCTTCACCGTGACCTGCTGGTTGATCTTCTTGTACGCCGCGTCGAGGCTGTCCTTGAGCTCCTCGAAGGGCACCTCGACAGTGAGCCGAACCCGAGTCGGGTTCAGGGTCTCCACGGCGCTCTTCACGGTTCGGTCTCCTTGTGGCTGACTGCTGGGGGTTCTGCCGGATCGCTGCGATTCAGCGGCCTCGGCGGATTCGGCCCGGTACATCAGACACACGGGCACGCAGCTTGCATAGTAACCGCAAGCGGCAATCAGCCCACAACGCGATCTTCGTGGGGACACTGCTGGTGGTCGGGGTGGCCGGATTCGAACCGACGACCTTCCGCTCCCAAAGCGGACGCGCTACCAAGCTGCGCCACACCCCGTCGGTGCGACACGTAGGGTACACGCCCGGAAACCCTCCGACGCCCCCGGTTTTCCCGCCGGGCGCACGCACGCGCGGGGCGGGGTCGGGACACGGCGCTCGAAAGCGGTGTGCACTCCCCCGGCGCGACCCGCTAGGATGCTGTCCGTGCCGCGGTCCGACGGACCTGCGGCGCGCGTATTGCGGGTGTAGCTCAATGGTAGAGCCCTAGTCTTCCAAACTAGCTACGCGGGTTCGATTCCCGTCACCCGCTCTGAACGGCTCAGGGCCGGGTCGAGGACTTCTCCTCGACCCGGCCCTGACGCGTTTCAGAGCTTGATGCCGGCGATGGTGTCGGCGAGGGAGTTCAGGAAGCGGTTGACGTCCGGGGCGATGGAGCTGGACGCGAGGAAGAAGCCGAAGAGGACGGCGACGATCGCCGGACCCGCCTTCATGTGCTTGCCGCGGATCAGGATCACCAGGATGACCGCCAACAGAACCACCACTGACAGCGAAATGGCCACTTCTGATCACACCTTCGGTCGTCCCCTGGCCGGCCCGGGGGTCACTCCCGCGCACACCCCCACATGGACCATCCTCCCACCAACCGGCCCCTCCTATCCGCCCTGTGACGAAACGACAACACGTCTTTCCCGCCAATCAGACACGAACCGGGCGTATTTGACGGTCACGGGGCGGTGATGCCGAGGAGGGAGCGGACGCGGGCGTACTTCGCGGTCAGCCTGTCGCGGGTGGGCGCGTCCAGCACGGAGAGGCGTACGGGGTCCGCGTTGTGCGCGAGGTCGGCCTCCTTGACGAGGACGGCCCCGGGCGTGGCGAGGATCCGGGCCGTGTACTCCTCGACCGGTTCTCCAGGGCGCTTCGTGAGCGCCAGGACCATGTCCTTGACCTCCTGCGGGAGGGCGGCCGCCGCGAGCTGCCCGGCGCTGAGGGCCTCGTCCTCGACGGAGTCGTGCAGCCAGGCGGCGGCCTGCTGGGCGGGGCTGCCGCCGCGCAGGCGCACGCCCTCGGCCACGGCCGCGAGGTGCTCGGCGTAGGGGCGGCCGGCCTTGTCGGTCTGGCCCTCGTGCGCGGAGCGGGCCAGGGCCTCGACCTCGGTGAGGGTGAGGGAGCGGTCGGTCATGCGGTCTCCTTCGCTGCCGTGCTCGGCCGCCGTACGGAGTGCTGCCGTGCGGAGTGCCTCCGCGGCCCGGCGCACGTCGGCGGGTGTCGTACGCCAGTTGGAGAACGCCGCGCGCAGGCCGGGGGTTCCCCCGAGGACGGTGGGGGTCACGAAGACCTCGGCGGCGACGGCCTCGCGGAGGGCGGCCAGCCGTTCGGGGGTGGGGTCCTGGGCGAGGGTGAAGCAGACGACGTTGAGGCGTACGGGGGCCAGCAGCCGCAGGGCCGGGTCCGCCTCCAGGAGCTCGCCGAGGGCGCGGGCGCAGGCGGTGTCGCGTTCGACGACCTCCCGGTGGCCCTCGCGGCCGTAGGCGCGCAGGGTGAACCAGGCGGCCAGGGCGCGCAGCCGGTGGGAGTTCTCCGGGGTGAGGTGGACCAGGTCGGGGTCGGCGCCGAGGGGGCCGAGGTAGGCGGCGGCGTTCGCGAAGACGCGGGCCTGGAGGTCGCGGCGGCGGGTGAACTGGACGGCGCTGTCGTAGGGGACGTTGAGCCACTTGTGGAGGTCGACGCAGACGGAGTCGGAGGCGTCGAGGCCCTCGGTGAGGCGGGCGTGCTCCGGGGAGAGGGCCGCGAAGGCGCCGAAGGCGGCGTCGGTGTGGAGCCAGAAGTCGTGGCGGTCCTTGAGGGCGGCGACGGCCCGGAGGTCGTCGAAGTCGACGGTGTTGACGGTGCCGGCGTTGGCGACGACGACGGCCGGGCCGGGGGTGTCGGCGAGGGCGCGGTCCAGGGCGGCGGGGTCGACGGCCTCGCGGCCGGGCAGGGTGGGGACCGGGACGAGGGCGGCGCGGCCGAGGCCGAGGACGGAGAGGGCCTTGGCGATCGAGGAGTGGGGGGCGCCGGAGAGGACGCGGACGGGGCCGAGCGCGGCGACGCCGTCCTGGGCCGGGGAGACGCCGAGGCGCTCGCCGAGCCATTCGCGGGCGACGGCGAGGCCGACGGTGTTGGACATGGTGGCGCCGCTGACGAAGGTGCCGGTGTGGGCGGGGCCCAGCCCGAAGAGCTCGCGGAGCCAGGCGACGGTCTCGCGTTCGAGGTGCTGGCCCGCGCCGTCCATGGCGGAGTTGGAGTTCTGGTCGTGGACGGCGGTCAGCCAGTCCCCGGCGAGGGCGGCGGGGGTGGCGCCGCCGGTGACGAAGCCGAGGTAGCGGGGGCCGGCGGAGGCGGAGAGGCGGGGCTCCCAGCGGTCGCGGAACTCGGCGAGCGCCTCCTCGGCGCCGGCCCCGTGCGCGGGGAGGGGGCGGGGGGCCGGAGGCCCGTCCTGCGGGGGCACGACGGGCCGCCGGTCCAGCCCGGCGAGGGCCTCGGCGGCGGCGTCGCGGGTGGCGTCGAGGAGTGCGGGGAGGCGGGCGAGGTCGGCGGCGAGGGTGGCGTCCATGGGCGGAAGGTATCCCCGGCGGGGGCCCCGGGAACGGGCCAATCACCACCCGGTGGCCCGGTCCGGCGTGCCGCTGCGCGGGGCCGCGCGAGGGGCGCGGCTAAAAGGGCGCTCGGCGGATCAGGAGGAGGGCCCGGTCGTCGTTGACGTCCTTCGCCACCTTCTCGATCAGGTGCCAGGCCGCCCCCTCCCACCCGGCGGCGACGTACCGGTCGGCCTCCCCGGTGAGCCGGTCGATGCCCTCGCTGATCTCCCGGTCGGCGGTCTCGACGAGGCCGTCGGTGAAGAGCATCAGGACGTCGCCGGGCCGCAGGTTCCCGCGGGCCGGTTCGAAGTCGGCGCCGTCGTAGACGCCGAGCAGCGGCCCCTCGCCGGACTTCTCCTGCCAGCGGCCGGTGCCGGCGGACAGCTGGAGGGCGGGCAGGTGGCCGGCGGAGAGGAGTTCGTAGTCGCCGGTCTCCAGGTCCAGGACGAGGTGGATGGAGGTGGCGAAGCCCTCGTCCCAGTCCTGGCGGAGCAGGTAGCCGTTGGCGGCGGGGAGGAAGTCCTGGGGCGGGAGGGCGCCGAGGAGGCCGCCGAAGGCGCCGGAGAGGAGGAGGGCCCGCGATCCGGCCTCCATGCCCTTGCCGGAGACGTCGGTGAGGACCACCTCCAGGGTGCGCCCCCCGTTGGTGCGGGCGGCGACGACGAAGTCCCCGGAGAAGGACTGTCCGCCGGCCGGCCGCAGGGCCATCTCGCGGTGCCACCCGGGCGGGAGGGCGGGCAGTTTGCTCTGGACCCGGATGCGTTCGCGCAGGTCGAAGAGCATGGTGCCGCCGCGCCGCCAGGGCACGCCGACGCGGCTGCGGAACTGGGCGATGATCAGCCCGAAGAATCCGCAGGCGGCGACGGTGAGGACGGTTCCCGGGGTGACCCTGGCCGGCCCCTCGGTGTACGGGCCGAGGACCAGGGCCTCGATGATCAGGGCGGTGGCGGAGGCGGCGTAGAGGCCGAGCAGGCTGGCCGGACGCAGCAGCAGGCCGCCGGCCACGATGGGCAGGACGAGCGCCGACGGCGAGAACCAGACGGGCATCATCATCGTGCCGCAGGCGATCGCGGGGACGGTCAGCAGCAGGCCCCCGAAGGCCAGCCAGTCGGAGGCGTCGCCGCGGAAATAGTCGACGGCGGACTTGCGCAGGGCGGTGCGCGCCCGGTGCGACAGCATGCGCGCCCGGGCCATGAACGTCTCCACACGTGCTCCGGCCATCGTTCGGGACCCTATCCATCATGCCTGGGTGCGCGCAGGGGTACCCCCGTTCCACGGGCCCGGGAAGGCTCGAAAACAGTTCGACCGGACCGTCCCGCCCTGGTAGGGATGACCCCATGGCTCTTGATACGCGCGTATTGCAGGCTGATGAGTGGGATGTCTGGTACGACCATCTGGAACTGGCGTTCGGCGGCGTGCCGGAGACCCCGGAGGAGCGGGCGCTCTACCGGTCCCTGACGGAACCCGGCCGTTCGCTGGGCGTCTGGGACGGCGGGACCTGTGTCGGCTCGGCCGGGGCCTTCGGCTTCCGGCTGTCGGTGCCGGGCGGGGCGGTGGTCCCGGCGGCGGGCGTGACGATGGTGGGCGTGGCGCCGACCCACCGCAGGCGGGGCGTGCTGACCTCGATGATGCGGCGCCAGCTGGACGACGTCCGTGCGGGTGGCGAGCCGATCGCCGTGCTGACGGCGTCGGAGCCGGAGATCTACGGGCGCTTCGGCTACGGCACGGCCGCGTACGCCCTGTCGTTCGACATCGACACCACCCGGGTCCGGCTGAACGTGCCGCCGGGGACGGACGGGGTGCGGCTGCGGCTCGTGGACCCGCTGAAGTCGCTGGCCGACTGCGAGCGGGTGTACGCCGCCCTGGTCGCGGGCCGGCCGGGGATGCCGGCCCGGCAGCCGGGGTGGGAGCGGCAGGCGCTGCTGGACCCGGAGACGCGGCGGGAGGGGGCGTCGCCGCTGAAGTGCGTGGTGGCGGAGGACGCGGACGGCACGGTCGTCGGCTACGCGCGCTACCGGGTGCGGCCGGACTGGGAGCCGACCGGGTCGGACGGCAAGGTGCTGGTCGGCGAGGTGGACGCGCTGGATCCGGCGGCGTACGCGGCGCTGTGGCGGTACCTCTTCGAGATCGACCTGACCTGGCACGTCCGGGTGTTCGGGCGCCCGGCGGACGATCCGCTGCTGCACCTGGTCAACGACGTCCGGCGGATCCGGGCGCGCCAGCGGGACGCGCTGCACCTGCGGGTGGTGGACCTGCCGGGGGCGCTGGAGGCGCGGGGGTACGGGGCTCCGGTGGACGTGGTGCTGGAGGTGGAGGACGCGTTCTGTCCGTGGAACGCGGGGCGGTGGCGGCTGACGGCCGACGGCTCCGGGGCCCGGTGCGTGCGCAGCGACGACCCGGCGGAGCTGGAGCTGTCCGTGCGGGAGCTGGGCTCGGCCTACCTGGGCGGGGTGACGCTGACCTCGCTCGCGGCGGCCGGCCGGGTGCGGGAGCTGCGGCCGGGGGCCCTGCGGGAGGCCTCGCGGGCCTTCGCGGGGGACGTCGCCCCCTGGCTCCCGCACGGCTTCTGACCGGCGCCCTCCCGTCGGCGGTCCGGCTCTAGCGCTGCTGGCAGGCGGGGCACCAGAAGAGGTTGCGGTTGGCGAGGTCGGCCGTGCGGATCTCGCCGCCGCAGATGTGGCAGGGGAGGTTCGCGCGCCGGTAGACGTACACCTCTCCGCCGTGGTCGTCCACGCGCGGCGGGCGGCCCATGGCCTCCGGGAGGTGTTCGTCGCGGACCGTGTCGATGCGGTTGCGGCGGACGCCCTCGCGCATCAGTTCCGCCAGGTCGCTCCACATCGCGTCCCACTCGGCGCGGGTGAGGTCCTTGCCCTGGCGGTAGGGGTCGATGCCGTGCCGGAAGAGGACCTCGGCGCGGTAGACGTTGCCGACCCCGGCGATGACCTTCTGGTCCATCAGGAGGGCGGCGACGGTGGTGCGGCTGCGGGAGACGCGGGCCCAGGCACGGCCGGGGTCGTCGGCGGGGCGCAGCGGGTCGGGGCCCAGGCGGTCGTGTATCGCCTTCTTCTCGGCGCCGGTGAGCAGCGCGCAGGCGGTCGGGCCGCGCAGGTCGGCGTAGTGGTCCTCGTTCAGCAGGCGCAGGCGCACCGTGTCGGTGGCCGGCGGGGCCGGGGCGGGGCCGAAGCCGAGCTTGCCGAAGAGTCCGAGGTGGATGTGGATCCAGGCGTCGCCGAGTTCCAGGAAGAGGTGCTTGCCGTGGGCCTCGGCGCTCTCCAGCTCGCGTCCGTCGAGCAGGGCGGCGCTCTCGGCGAAGCGTCCCTGGGGGCTGCTGACCCGGACCGGGCGGGCGGCGAAGCGCTCGGTGTGGTCCTGGGCGAGGCGGTGGATCGTATGGCCCTCGGGCACGCCGTGCTCCTGCTTTCCTTCGGTCGGGTGCGTGCCGCCGGACGGACCGCGTCCGGCGGCACGGGGGGTTACTGGTCCTGCGGGTGGTGGGCCGGGATCGGGGGGAGCTCGCCGGTCTGCTCGTAGGCCGAGAGCATGTCGATGCGGCGGGTGTGGCGCTCCTCGCCGGAGTACGGGGTCGCGAGGAAGGCCTCGATGAAGGCGGTGGCCTCGTCCTGGGTGTGCATGCGGCCGCCGACGGAGATGACGTTGGCGTTGTTGTGCTCGCGGCCGAGCTTCGCGGTCTCCACGCTCCAGGCGAGGATGGCGCGGACGCCCTTGACCTTGTTGGCGGCGATCTGCTCGCCGTTGCCGGAGCCGCCGATCACGATGCCGAGGGCGTCGGCGTCAGCGGCGGTCTTCTCCGCGGCGCGGAGGCAGAACGGCGGGTAGTCGTCCACCGCGTCGTAGATGTGGGGCCCGCAGTCGACGGGCTCGTGGCCGTTGTTCTTGAGCCAGTCCACCAGGTGGTTCTTGAGCTCAAAGCCTGCATGGTCGGATCCGAGATACACGCGCATGGGTCGAGTGTGGCATGCGAGACCTCGAGGGAGGTCGGAGGGGTGTCGCATAAATCACTTCTAAACCTCAAGTAAACCCAAAGAACGCAGACGGGAGGGGTCGGGACCTTGGTCCCGAGATGGGGGCCTTGGGTAACCATCGGAAGAAGGTCTTCCGTCCTGGCCGGAAATCGGGTTTGAATGCCGGAACTCTCCACCCGAGAACCAAAGGATTCGTCCATGAGCACGACGACGACCCTTCAGAAGGCAGGCGGCCCCACCGGCGAACCCGGTTCCGCCCAGCCCTCCGACGGTCTCAAGGCCGGTCTCAAGAACCGCCACCTTTCCATGATCGCCATCGGCGGCGTCATCGGCGCCGGCCTGTTCGTCGGCTCCGGCGGCGGTATCGCCAAGGCCGGCCCCGCCATCCTGATCTCGTACCTGCTCGTGGGCGCGATGGTCGTCTTCGTGATGCGGATGCTGGGCGAGATGGCCGCCGCCAGCCCGAACTCGGGCTCCTTCTCCGCTTACGCCGACCGCGCGCTCGGCCGCTGGGCCGGTTTCTCCATCGGCTGGCTGTACTGGTTCTTCTGGGTCGTCGTGCTCGCCGTCGAGGCGACCGCCGGCGCGAAGATCCTCGAAGGCTGGGTCCCGGCCGTCCCGCAGTGGGCCTGGGCACTGATCGTGATGGTCGTCCTGACGGCCACCAACCTGGGCTCCGTCGCCTCCTACGGCGAGTTCGAGTTCTGGTTCGCGGGCATCAAGGTCGTCGCCATCGGCGCCTTCGTGATCGTGGGCATGCTCGCCGTCTTCGGCGTGCTGCCGGGCTCGGACAACCCGGGCGCGGGCTTCGCCCACCTCACCGACACCGGCGGATTCATGCCGAACGGCTGGGGCTCGGTCCTCACCGGTGTGCTGATGGTCGTCTTCTCCTTCATGGGCAGCGAGATCGTCACCCTGGCGGCCGGCGAGTCCGAGGACCCGCGCCGCGCGGTCACCAAGGCCACCAACTCGGTGATCTGGCGCATCGGCGTCTTCTACCTGGGCTCGATCTTCATCGTCCTGACCCTGCTGCCCTGGAACGACGAGTCGATCGTCAAGAAGGGCTCGTACGTCGCCGCCCTGGACTCGATCGGCATCGCGCACGCCGGCCAGATCATGAACGTGATCGTCCTGACGGCCGTCCTGTCCTGCCTGAACTCGGGCATGTACACCGCCTCCCGCATGGCGTTCTCGCTGGGCGAGCGCGGTGACGCGCCCAAGGCCTTCGCCAGGACCAGCAAGCGGGGCGTCCCCACGGTCGCCATCCTGGGCTCGGTGGTCTTCGGCTTCATCGCCGTCTACTTCAACTACACCTCCCCGGACACCGTCTTCAACTTCCTGCTGAACTCGTCGGGCGCCATCGCGCTCTTCGTGTGGCTGGTCATCTGCCTGACCCAGCTGCGGATGCGCGGGATCCTGATGCGCGAGGCCCCGGAGAAGGTCACCGTCAAGATGTGGCTCTTCCCGTACCTGACGTGGGCCACCGCCGCGATGATCACCTTCGTCCTCGGCTACATGGTCTACGACAAGGACAACCGCGAGACGGTGCTGTACTCGCTGCTCGTCGCGGCCGTCGTGATCGCGGTCGGCGTGGTGCGCAACGCCCGCCGCAAGAACGAGGCCCTGGCCGAAGCCGCGGTCGAGGCCGCGGTCGACGCCGCCTGACCGGCCCCGCACACGGCAGCAGCCCCGGACCGCCCGCTCGCGGTCCGGGGCTGCTGCGCAGGTACGGGTTCAGCCGCGGCGGCCGGCCAGCTTCCAGGCGGCCGGCAGCGCGCCCATGGCCAGCACGGCCTTGAGGGCGTCGCCGATCAGGAACGGGGTCAGGCCCGCCGCGACGGCCGCGGAGAGGGACATCCCGGTGGCGGCCATCAGGTACGGCACGCCCACCGCGTAGATCACGGCCGAGCCGAGCACCATCGTGCCCGCCGTGAACAGCACCGAGCGGTCGGCGCCGCGCCGCGCGAGGGCGCCGACGACGGTGGCGGCCAGCAGCATGCCGAGGACGTAGCCGAAGGAGGCGCCACCCGCGCCGGAGGTGCCGCCCGCGAACCACGGCAGGCCGGCCGCGCCCAGGGCGGCGTACAGGCCGAGCGCGAGGAAGCCGCGGCGGGCGCCGAAGGCGGTGCCCACGAGCAGGGCGGCGAAGGTCTGGCCGGTGACCGGGACGGGCGAGCCGGGTACCGGTACGGAGATCTGCGCGGCCAGGCCGGTGAGCGCGGCTCCGCCGACGACGAGCGCGACGTCGCGGACGCGGCTCGCGGGCAGCAGGTCGGCGAGGACGGCGCCGGGCCGGAAGGAGACGGAAGCAGTGCTCATGAGGGGGCTCCGCGGGGTGGTGATCGACGGGACACCGTGACGCTAGTGCGCGCCGACGCGCCGCCCCACCGTCGACCGGGACAAAGGCATACTGTCCGGTTTCGTGGGGACCACACAAAGGCCACGCCTCACACCCGAGTTGAAGTGATCCCCATCACGGGGAAGATCCGGCCACACATCCTTTTTGCTCCTATGGGATCCCTCCAGCCAGACTGTAGGGTCCCGCCAATCCCTTGCGCAGCCCCCATCGCCGCTTGGCCGACCGAGAGAGTACGAGCATCTCCTCATGCGCGACTCATTGCCCGAACCGTCCGTCACCGAGGGCGGTCTGCCCCCGGAACCCCTGAGCCACAGCCTCAAGCAGCGCCACCTGACCATGCTGGGCCTCGGCGGCGTCATCGGCGCCGGCCTCTTCGTCGGCTCCGGCGCCGGGATCGGCATCGCCGGCCCCGCGATCATCTGCTCGTACCTGCTCGCGGGCGCGCTCGCGATGCTGGTGATGCGGGCCCTCGGCGAGATGTCCGCCGCGATGCCGGCCTCGGGCTCCTTCTCCGTCTACGCGGAGAAGGCCCTGGGGCGCTGGGCCGGCTTCTCGGCGGGCTGGCTGTACTGGTTCCTGCTGGTCGTGGTGCTCGCCGTGGAGGCGACCGGCGCCGCGAAGATCGCCCACGGCTGGCTGCCGTCGGTGGACCAGTGGGTGTGGGTGCTGCTGTTCATGGTGGTCTTCACCCTCTCCAACCTGGCGGCCGTGCGGAACTTCGGCGAGTTCGAGTTCTGGTTCGCCGCGCTCAAGGTCGGCGCGATCGTGCTGTTCCTGATCCTGGGCACGCTGGCCGTCTTCGGCCTGCTGCCGGACACGGACCCGGTGGGTCTGGCCAATCTGACCGGCCAGGGCGGGTTCTTCCCCAAGGGCGTGGGCGGCGTGATCGCCGGCATGCTGGCGGTCGTCTTCGCCTTCGGCGGCCTGGAGGTCGTCACCATCGCGGCGGCCGAGTCGGACGACCCGGCCCGGTCGGTGGCCCGCGCGGTGCGCAGCGCGGTGTGGCGCATCCTCTTCTTCTACGTGGGCTCGATGCTGGTCATCGTGACCCTGCTGCCCTGGGACTCGCTCAAGCCCGGCGAGAGCCCGTACGTGGCCGTGCTCGACTCGATCGGGATCCCGGCGGCCGGGCAGATCATGAACATCGTGGTGTTCGTGGCGCTGCTGTCGGCGCTGAACGCGAACCTGTACGGCTCCTCGCGCATCATCTTCTCGCTGGCCGAGCGGGGTGAGGCGCCGAAGGCGCTGCTGAAGGTCTCGGGCGGCGGGGTGCCGCGGCGGGCGGTGCTGGCGTCGGTGGTCTTCGGGTTCGCCTCGGTGGTGCTGAACCTGCTGTGGCCGGACACGGTGTTCCTCTACATGCTCAACGCGGTGGGCGCGGTGCTGCTGTTCGTGTGGGCGCTGATCGCGGTCTCGCAGCTGCGGCTGCGGCCCCGGCTGGAGCGGGAGATGCCGGAGCGGCTGACCCTGCCGATGTGGGCGTTCCCGTACCTGACGTGGGCGGCGCTGCTGGGGATGGCGGCGGTGCTGGTGCTGATGCTGTTCGACGACTCGGCGCGGCCGCAGCTGCTGTGGTCCTCGGGCGCGGCGGCGGTGGTGCTGCTGGTGGCCGGGTACCGGGAGCTGCGGGCGCGGCGGGGCTGAGCCTCCGTCATTCCGCGCGAGAGCGGGGGGAACGGCCCGGGACCTCGGTCCCGGGCCGTTCTCGTTGCGTGCGGGCGGCGGTCACGGCGCGTGAGCCGAGTGTCCGGATGCTGAACAGTGAACGTCCGATAAACGGACGGTCGGCAGACTGGGCCCATGAGTCAGAGCACCATCACGCCTCCCGAACTGCGCCCGTCCGCGCCCGGATCCCCGCTCGGCGGGGGCCTCAAGCAGCGCCACCTCTCGATGATCGCCCTCGGCGGGGTCATCGGCGCCGGCCTCTTCGTCGGCTCGGGCGCCGGCATCGCGGCCGCGGGGCCCTCGATCGTGCTCGCGTACGCCGTGTCCGGTGTGCTGGTGATGTTCGTGATGCGGATGCTCGGCGAGATGTCGGCGGCCAATCCGGCGTCGGGCTCGTTCTCGGTGCACGCCGAGCGGGCGATCGGCCCCTGGGCCGGGTTCACCGCGGGCTGGATGTTCTGGACCCTGCTGTGCGTGGGCGTGGCCATCGAGGCCATCGGCGCGGCGCACATCATGACGGGCTGGTTCCCGGGCACCCCGTCGTGGATGTGGGTGCTGGTGTTCATGGCGCTGTTCTGCGGCAGCAACCTGGGCGCGGTGCGCAACTTCGGCGAGTTCGAGTTCTGGTTCGCCGCCCTGAAGATCGGCGCGATCGGGATCTTCCTGGTCCTCGGCGTGCTCGCCGTCCTGGGCCTGCTGCCCGGGACCTCCTCCCCCGGCGCCGCCAACCTGCTGCACGACGGCGGACTCCTGCCCAACGGGGTCGACGGCCTGCTCGTCGGCGTGCTGGCCTCGGTCGTCGCCTACGGCGGCCTGGAGACGGTGACCATCGCGGCGGCCGAGTCCGACGACCCGGTGCGGGGCGTGGCCAGGGCCGTGCGGACCACCATGTGGCGGATCGCGATCGTCTACGTCGGCTCGATGCTGGTGATCGTCACCCTGCTGCCCTGGAACGACCCGTCGGTCACCGGCCAGGGCCCCTACGCCGCGGCCCTGGACCACCTGGGCATCCCGGCCGCCGGACAGGTCATGAACGCGGTCATCCTGATCGCCCTGCTGTCCGCGATGAACGCCAACATCTACGGCTCCTCGCGCATGGCCCACTCGCTGGTCTCCCGGGGCCAGGGCCCGAAGGCGCTGGCCAAGGTCTCGGGCGGGGTGCCGCGTCGGGCGGTGCTGGCCTCCTCGGGCTTCGGGTTCGTCACCGTCCTGCTGTCGTACTGGTACCCGGACACCCTGTTCGCCTGGCTGCTGAACATGGTCGGCGGGGTCATCCTCATCGTCTGGGGCTTCATCGCGGTCTCGCAGTTCGTGCTGCGCCGGCGGCTGGAGCGCGAGGCCCCCGGGACGCTGACCGTGCGGATGTGGGGCTTCCCCTATCTGACGTGGGTCGCGCTGGCCGGGGTGGCCGGGGTGCTGGTGCTGATGGCCGTGGGCGAGGACACCCGCTCGCAGGTGCTGTTCACCGGCGGCCTGGCGGTGGCCCTGGCGGCGACCGGTTACCTGATGCAGCGCCGGGCGGCGCGCCGGAGCTGACGGCCCGGCGGCTCCCCCGGCCCCCCCCTGTGAGGCGGATCCCGTGTGCGACACGGGATCCGCCTCTCTTCGTACCCAGGTAACCCTTACGTGTGACTCGGAATAGATACTGCTAGCGTGCAGTTGCGCATTGATTGCAATAAGCGATTGGCACGCTGAGGGGACCGGATACACGCATGGCCATTTACACGCTTCCTGAGCTTCCTTACGACTACGCGGCGCTGGAACCGGTGATCAACCCGCAGATCATCGAGCTGCACCACGACAAGCACCACGCGGCCTACGTCACGGGCGCCAACACCACGCTGGAGCAGCTGGAGGAGGCGCGCGAGAAGGAGAACTGGGGCGCGCTCAACGGGCTGGAGAAGAACCTCGCGTTCCACCTCTCCGGCCACATCCTGCACAGCATCTACTGGCACAACATGGCCAGCCCGAAGACCGGCGAGGGCGGCGGCGAGCCGACCGCGGCCGACGGCGTGGGCGAGCTCGCCGACGCGATCACCGAGTCCTTCGGCTCCTTCGCCAAGTTCAAGAAGCAGCTGACCTTCGCGTCCTCCGCGACGCAGGGCTCCGGCTGGGGCGTCCTGGCGTACGAGCCCGTGAGCGGCCGCCTGGTCGTCGAGCAGGTCTACGACCACCAGGGCAACGTGGGCGTGGCCAGCACGCCGATCCTGGTCTTCGACGCCTGGGAGCACGCCTTCTACCTGCAGTACAAGAACCAGAAGGTGGACTTCATCGAGGCGATGTGGAACGTCGTCAACTGGCAGGACGTGGCCCGGCGCTACGCCGACGCCAAGGCGAACACCCCGCTGCTGATCCCCGTCAAGGGCTGACCGGCACCCCCTGAACCGCCCGCCTCGTGATCGTCTTCTCAGCCTTCGCGTGCGGGCGTGGTGAGCGGAAGACCCCCGTGAGGACGTGACTCACGGGGGTCTTCCGTATGCGGGGCGGGCGCCGGCTACTCGAAGGACGGGCCCTTGGTGCGGGTGCGCTTGATCTCGTAGAAGCCCGGGGTGGAGGCGACCAGCAGGGTGCCGTCCCACAGGCGGGCGGCGGCCTCGCCGCGCGGGGCCGGGGTGACGACGGGGCCGAAGAAGGCCACCTCCTCGCCGTCGGCGCCGGGCACGGAGATCACCGGGGTGCCGACCTCCTGGCCGACGCGCTCGATGCCGTCGTTGTGGGAGTCGCGCAGCACCTGGTCGTACTCGTCGGAGTCGGCGTAGGCGAGCAGCTCGGCCGGCAGGCCGACCTCCGCCAGGGCGTCGGCGATGACCTCGCGGGTCGCGCCCCGGTCCTCGTTGTGGATCTTCGTACCGAGGGCGGTGTACAGCTTGCCGGTGATCTCCTCGCCGAACTTCTGCTGCGCGGCGACCACCACGCGCACCGGGGCCCAGCCCTTGGGGCCGAGGAGCTCGCGGTAGCGCTCGGGCAGGTCGTCCAGCTTGTCCTCGTTGAGCACCGCCAGGCTCATCACGTGCCAGCGGACCTCGACGTCGCGGACCTTCTCGACCTCCAGCATCCAGCGGGAGGTCATCCAGGCCCAGGGGCAGAGCGGGTCGAACCAGAAGTCGACCGGGGTCTTCTCGCGCACCTGGGTGTCGGTCATGTCTCTCCTCGGGTCACGTGCGGCGTCTGCGGTCAGGTTCCTTCTGGCCAACCGGGCCGGAACCGCGTCCATTCCCCCATGGGAGGATTCGGCCGAAGAAGCGATCACGCACGAAGGAGTGCTACGTGCCCGGTGAGAATCTGTCCCGCGACGAGGCCCGCACACGGGCCGAGCTGCTGTCCGTCGACGGGTACGAGGTGGTCCTCGACCTGAGGTCCGCGGTGGACGAGGCCGAACCGGCCGAGGGGCCCCGTACGTTCCGCTCGGTGACGACCGTGCGCTTCCGTGCCGCGGCGCCCGGCGCCTCCTCGTTCGCCGACCTCATCGCCCCCTCGGTGAACGCGGTCACCCTGAACGGGCGCGCCCTGGACCCGGCCGCCGTCTTCGACGGGGCGCGGATCGCCCTGGACGGGCTGGACGCCGAGAACGTCCTGGTCGTCGACGCGAACTGCGCGTACAGCCGGACCGGCGAGGGCATGCACCGCTTCGTCGACCCGGAGGACGGCGAGGTCTACCTCTACACCCAGTACGAGCCGGCCGACGCCCGGCGGGTGTACGCCAACTTCGAGCAGCCCGACCTGAAGGCCCCCTACCGCTTCGAGGTGACCGCCCCCGAGGGCTGGACCGTCTGGAGCAACGGGGCCGAGGAGTCCCGCGAGGCAGGGGTGTGGCGGTTCGCCGAGACCGCGCCCATCTCCACGTACATCACCTGCGTGGTGGCGGGCCCGTACCACTACGTCACGGACACCTACACGCGCGGGGACCTGACGATCCCGCTGGGCGCGATGTGCCGCAAGGGGCTGGCGCGGCACTTCGACGCGGACGACGTCTTCCTCGTCACCAAGCAGGGCTTCGACCTCTTCCACGAGATCTTCGACTACCCCTACCCCTTCGGGAAGTACGACCAGGCCTTCGTGCCCGAGTACAACCTGGGCGCCATGGAGAACCCGGGCATGGTGACCTTCCGCGAGGAGTACATCTTCCGCGGCAAGGTCACGCAGGCCTCGTACGAGCGGCGCGCGAACGTCATCCTGCACGAGATGGCGCACATGTGGTTCGGCGACCTGGTCACCATGAAGTGGTGGGACGACCTGTGGCTGAAGGAGTCCTTCGCGGACTTCATGGGCTCCTTCGGGCTCGTCGAGGCCACCCGCTTCGACCAGGCCTGGGTCACCTTCGCCAACAACCGCAAGGCGTGGGCCTACCGGGCCGACCAGCTGCCGTCCACCCACCCGATCACGGCCGACATCCGTGACCTGGAGGACGCCAAGCTGAACTTCGACGGGATCACGTACGCCAAGGGCGCGTCCGTGCTCAAGCAGCTCGTCGCGTACGTGGGCCGGGAGGCGTTCCTGGACGGCGCGCGGCGCTACTTCAAGGCGCACGCGTACGGGAACACCACCCTGGACGACCTGCTGTCGGTGCTCGGCGAGGTCTCCGGGCGGGACATGGCCGAGTGGTCGCGGGCCTGGCTCCAGACGGCGGGCGTCAACTCGCTGACCCCGCAGGTCACCACCGACGCGGCCGGCCGGCTGACCGAGCTGGCCGTGGTCCAGGAGGGCGAGGAGCTGCGCCCGCACCGGGTCGCGGTGGGCCTGTACCGGCTGGAGGCCGACGGTTCGCTGGTGCGCTACGCGCGGGCCGAGGCCGACGTGGCGGGCGTCCGCACGGTGGTCTCGGAGCTGGCCGGGCTGGAGCGGCCCGACCTGGTCCTGGTCAACGACGACGACCTCACCTACTGCAAGATCCGCTTCGACGAGAACTCGCTGGGCACGCTCCGCGCCCACCTGGGCGACCTCACGGACCCGCTGGCCCGCGCCCTGTGCTGGTCGGCGCTGTGGAACCTGACGCGCGACGCGCTGATGCCCGCCCGGGACTTCCTGTCGCTGGTGCTGGCCCACGCGGGCCGCGAGAGCGACGTCGGCGTGCTCCAGCAGCTGCACGCGCAGGCGCTGAGCGCCGTCACCCACTACGCGGCGCCCGGCCGGCGCGAGCAGGGCGGCCGGGAGCTGGCGGCGGGCGCCCTGCACGAACTGCGGCTGGCCGAGCCGGGCTCCGAGCACCAGCTGACCTGGGCCCGGTTCTTCGCGGCGAGCGCGACCAGCGAGGGTGACTTCCAGCTGCTGCTGGGGCTGCTGGAGGGTTCGGCGCGGATCGACGGGCTGGAGGTGGACCAGGAGCTGCGCTGGGACTTCCTGCTGCCGCTGGCCGCGCACGGCGTGGCCGACGAGGCCGTGCTGGCGGCCGAGCTGGTCCGCGACGACACCGCCTCGGGCAAGCGGCACCAGGTGCGCTGCCTGGCCGCGCGGCCCTCCGCGGCGGTCAAGGACCAGGCGTGGGCGGTGGTCGTCGAGTCGGACGCGCTGTCGAACGCGCTGGTCGAGGCGACCATCGACGGGATGCAGCAGTCGTCGCAGCGGGAGCTGCTCGCGCCGTACGCCGGGCGGTACTTCGAGGTGATCGAGCGGCTCTGGGCGGAGCGGTCGATCCAGATCGGCATGGACGTGGTGAAGGGGCTGTACCCGATGCTCCAGGACTCGCGGGCCACGCTGGACGCGACGGACGCGTGGCTGGAGGCCCGTCCGGACGCGGCGCCGGCGCTGCGGCGCCTGGTCCTGGAGTCCCGCGACGACCTGGCCCGCGCCCTGCGCGCCCAGTCGCACGACGCGTAATCCCGGGGGGCTCCGCCCCGGATCCCCCACGGGGTCCGGGGCGGAGCCATCGGCAGTCGAACGCCCGTACTTTAGCCCCGGCTTGTCCGGATTTGTCGACGAGCGTGTAACAGGCGTTAGCAAGGCCATGGCCTGAGGGAATCACCGCGTCATGAACCAGAACGCACCCCTCCCCCTCGCCCACCTCACCGCCAGCCGCCCCCGCGTGCTGACCCTCGCACAGCTGCGCGAGCACGGCGTCAGCGCCGCCGAGGCCGCCGGCCGGCCGTGGCAGCAGGTGCTCCCCGGGGTGTTCCTGCTCCACACCGGCCCCGCGACCAGCGAGGAGCGCCTCCACGCCGCGCTCCTGTACGCCGGCCGGCGGGGCAACGGCGAGGCCATGATCACCGGCCTGGCCGCGCTCGCGCTCTACCGCTTCTCCTCCGCCCCCGCCCTGCTGGGCCTCCCCCACATCGACGTCCTCGTCCCGAAC
The DNA here is from genome assembly GCF_040684675.1 of Streptomyces sp. NPDC089915. Classification (NCBI taxonomy): domain Bacteria; kingdom Bacillati; phylum Actinomycetota; class Actinomycetes; order Kitasatosporales; family Streptomycetaceae; genus Streptomyces; species Streptomyces sp. NPDC089915. Next base: position 43,103 of record NZ_JBFBGN010000005.1, read on the forward strand.
ACCCGCCGGCTGCGCTCCACCGGCGACGTGCGCATCGTCCGCAGCCACACCCCGCCCCGCCCGATGGAGCTGACCGGGGTGCCCGTGGCCCCGGTGGCGCGGGCCGTCGCGGACGCCGTCGCACAGCTCGACGACGCCGAGACGGTGCGCGGCATCCTCAGCGAGGCCGTCCGCGCCGGGCACTGCGAACCGGCCGCCGTCGTACGGGAGCTGACGGTGGCGCGGCTGCTGAACCGGCCGCACGTGGTCGACGCCGTCGAGTCCCTGCTCGCCGAGGGCCGGGCCATCGCGGAGGACCGGCTGTACCAGCTCGTACGGGGCTACGAGCTCCCCGAGCCGGTCTGGAACGTGGACCTGCGGCTGCCCGGCGGCCCGCACCTGGGCGGGGTGGACGCGTACTGGCCCGAGCAGGCCGTCGCCGTCGAGATCGACACCCGGGCCCCGCGCCAGGGCGAGGACGAGGACTGGGCCGAGGCCGTCCGCAAGCGGGAGACCCTGGAGCGGCTCGGCGTCACCGTCCTCTACCTGACCCCGCGCAAGCTGCGCGACTGGCCCGAGCAGCAGGCCGCCGTCGTCCGGACCGCCCTGACGGCGTCCTTCGACCGCGAGCCCGCCGCCTACCTGGTCGTACTGCCCGCGTGAGGGCCGTCCGGGAGGGCCGGGTTCGCCGGGGAGTACTCCGGGGCGCTCCAGCGCAGCCGCCCCGGATGCAGGCTCTCCACCACCGCCTCCACCCGGAACCGGACACCCCGGCTCCCGTCGGCCGCGAACTCGGTCCGGGCCCGCCCGCTCAGCTGGAGCACCCCGCCGCCCTCCCAGTCGGGGAAGAGCAGTCCGGCGCGCTCGTCGAGGGCCAGGTTGCCCAGGGTCAGGAACATCGCGTTGCCCGGATAGTCCGGCCAGCGCAGCTCGGTGGGCGAGAGCACCTCCACGAAGCCCGGCATCCCGCCCCGGTGGCTCGCGTCGGCCCCGCCCGCGCCGGCGGTGGCCACGAAGAAGGTGTCGGCGGCGCGGACGGCCCGCTCCTGGCCCGGGGTGAGCGCCCCGGAGCGCCGTACGGTCCCGGGCCCCTCGGCCACGCGTTCCAGGGGCTGCCGCTTCTGCAGGTACTTCGGGCAGTTGGAGAAGACCTCCTCGGCCGTCACCGCGAAGCCCCCGGCCGTCACCGCGAGGGTGCCGTTGAGCCGCATCCGGCGCCGGGTGCGCGGGTCGAGGGCGATCGTGCCGACCCGGGTCCCGTCGGCGGCCAGCGCCCCGGCGAGGGGGTCCCCGTCCGGGAGGCCGCCGCGGACCGCGATCCGGTCCGGCCCGGTGGCCCGTACGAAGCCGGGCGCCCCGGTGAGCAGCGAGGCCCACAGCCGGCCCGTGCCGTCGGCGGCGCCGACGACGAGGTGGGGCTGGAGGGCGAGGAAGGCGGCCGCCACGTCCCGGATGCCCGGGCCGATGGAGCGGCCGACGTGTTCGGCGAGCTCGCGGACGCCGACCCGTTCCTGAACGGCCAGCGAGCCCCGGTGGTACCGGTCCATGACGGCTCCCCTTCCTTGAGGGCCTAGAAGAATCCGCAGGTCGGAGCGGACTCCGCGGGGGCGGGAGCGCCCTCTGCGCCGGTCGGCACGGAGATCTCCAGCCGGGTGCCGTCCGGGTCGTGGAAGAAGATCCCGCCGGAGGCGGCACCCTCGCGGTGGGCGACGACGCCCTCGTAGGCGAAGTCGACGCCCAGGCCGCGCAGCCGCTCCTCGTACGCCCGGACCTCCTCGATCGAGCCCGCGGAGAGGGCCAGGTGGTGCAGCCCGGCCGCCCGCGGCGCGTACCGGTCGTCCGCCTGCTGCCAGAGGGTGAGGACGAGCTCCCCGTCACGGCCCAGGAAGGCGAAGCGGCGGCCGTCCTCCTTGCCCTCGCCGAGCTGCTCGAAGCCGAGGGCCTCGCGGTAGAAGGCGAGCGAGCGGTCCAGGGCGGTGACGTTGAGGCCCACGTGCCCGGTGCGGAGCGTGCCGATGGCGGCGGTCATGAGGGTTCCCTTCCCGAGGAATCCGGTGGTCCGGCGTTCAGTCGTTCTAACCTTCTAAATCGAGATTAGAGGTTAGGGGCGCGGGCGTCAACCGGTCACGTACCCTTGAGGGGTTAGCGGCACGAGGAGGCGGACATGACGGCGGTACCGACGACGGACCCCCGTCCGCTCACCGGGGAGCCGGTCTCCCTCGACCTGCTGAACACGCGCTGGATGCGGGAGGGCGAGCTCACCGACCTCTTCGCCGGGGCCTTCGGGCTGAGCCGGCTGGAGGGGCTGGCCCTCTGGCTGGAGAGCACGGGGCTGGCCGGGCGCTTCCGCGCCGACAAGTCGGCCCTGGTCCACCTGCTCACCGCGCGCGAGGCACTGGCGCGCGCCGTCGCGGACCCGGCCGACGCCTCCGCCCGCGAGCTGATCGACGCCGTGCTGGAGCACGGCCGGATCCGGGCCACGCTCACCGCCGAGGGCCCGGGCGAGCGTGCCGAGTTCGACGACCCCTCCTGGGGGCCGGCCTGGACCGCGGCCCGCGACTACCTCGCCCTGCTGGGCTCGGCGCCGGAGCGGATCCGCAAGTGCGCCTCGGAGACCTGCGTCCTGCACTTCCACGACACCTCGCGCAACGGCACGCGGCGCTGGTGCTCGATGGCGGTGTGCGGCAACCGCGCCAAGGCCTCGCGCCACTACGCGCGCACGCGCGAGCGCTGAACGGTCGGAATCTGTCACACCCGGGATGAGAACCGATCCCGACACACCCCGGTTACACGGCCTGTAAGTCGATAAATCCACTCCTCGACCGTGGCGACTCGCCCCGGCTTGCCCCGGCCTGTTCCCGATGGCGGAAACTCCACCCTGGCGAGTGTCCGCCATGTCAGGTCTCGGTCAATGACAACCCTCCCCAAACAGCTGTCACTTGCGCAAAGCTGACCGGTCATCCGGCACCGAAATCCGGACCGTATCGATCTCTAGCCAGGGATGCTGATGACCCTCGAATCCCCCAGCTCCACCGGGGCCATATCCGGCGCCCGGCGCGCGGCCCGCGTCGCGGCGGCCGCGGGCCTGGTGGCCGCGCTCTGCGCCACCGGAGCCGTACCCGTCTTCGCGGCGACCGGTGACAACCCGTCGGCCCCGGCTCCGGCCAAGTCGGCCGACCAGAAGCTCGGTTCGGCGGACGCCGAACTGCTCCAGGAGGCCAAGGCCAAGGGTGACGCGACCGTCACCGTCATGGTCGCGACCGCCCCGGGCCAGACCAAGCAGGTCTCCGACCAGCTGCACGCCGTCCAGGGTGCTTCGGTGGGCCAGACGTACGACAAGCTCGGCTACGTCCGCGCCACCCTCCCGACCGACAAGGCGGAGGCGGCGCTGAAGGCGGCCGCCAAGCTGGAGTCGGTGCACGGCATGGACCTCAAGCAGGAGATCCAGCTGCCGGACCCGCGCCCGGACTCGGGCAAGGACGGTTCGGGCAAGAAGACCGCCGCCGAGACCTACCCCGGTCCGGACAAGAACACCCCGGCGAAGAACCCGTACAACCCGTCCTTCGAGACCGGCGCGGTGGACTTCGTCCAGAAGAACCCGCAGGCGGACGGCCGCGGGGTCACCATCGGCATCCTGGACTCCGGCGTCGACATCGCCCACCCGGCGCTGCAGAAGACCACCACCGGCGAGCGCAAGATCGTCGACTGGGTCACCGCGACCGACCCGATCCTGGACAACGACGCCACCTGGCGCCCCCAGGTCACCCCGGTCACCGCCACCGGCGGCACCTTCGCCGCGGGCGGCCAGAACTGGAAGGCGCCCGAGGGCAACTACCAGTGGAGCCGCTTCAGCGAGTCGATCACCGCCACCGGTGACATGAAGGGCGACGTCAACCGGGACGGCGACACCACCGACAAGTTCGGCATGCTGTACGACCCGGTGGCCGGCACCGTCCGCGTGGACACCGACCAGGACGGCGACTTCACCAACAACGAGCCGATGAAGCCGTACAAGGACGGCTACCAGATCGGCTACTTCGGCACGGACAACCCGGCCACGGACGTGGCCGAGCGGATCCCCTTCGTGATCCAGATCCGCAAGGACGTCCCGATGGACCCCTTCGGCGGGGACTGGGTCGGCAAGAAGGCCGACTTCGTCAACATCGGCATCATCGAGTCCGAGCACGGCACGCACGTCGCCGGCATCACCGCCGCCAACAGCCTCTTCGGCGGCAAGATGAACGGCGAGGCGCCCGGCGCGAAGATCGTCTCCTCGCGCGCCTGCTCCTGGTCCGGCGGCTGCACCAACATCGCGCTGACCGAGGGCATGATCGACCTCGTCGTCAACCGCGGCGTCGACATCGTCAACATGTCGATCGGTGGTCTCCCGGCGCTGAACGACGGCAACAACGCCCGTTCCGAGCTGTACAAGAACCTCATCGACACCTACGGCGTCCAGCTCGTCATCTCGGCGGGCAACGAGGGCCCCGGCGTCAACACCATCGGCGACCCCGGTCTCGCCGACAAGGTCGTCTCGGTCGGCGCCGCGGTCTCCAAGGAGACCTGGGCCGCCAACTACGGCTCCGGCGTGACCAAGAAGTACGACATGTTCCCCTTCTCCTCGCGCGGTCCGCGTGAGGACGGCGGGTTCACGCCGACCATCACCGCCCCCGGCGCGGCCATCAACACCACCCAGACCTGGCTGCCCGGCAGCCCGGTCAAGGAGGCGGGCTACAACCTGCCGGCCGGCTACTCGATGCTCCAGGGCACCTCGATGTCCTCGCCGCAGGCGGCGGGCGCCAGCGCCCTGCTGATCTCGGCCGCCAAGCAGCACAAGATCGCGCTTCCCCCGGCGAACCTGCGCGTGGCGCTGACCAGCACCGCGAAGAAGATCGACGGCGTCCCGGCGCACGCCCAGGGCTCGGGCCTCATCGACGTCAACAAGGCCTGGGAGTCGATCCAGCGCGGCGCCAAGGCCAACGAGTTCACGGTCAAGGCCCCGGTCGACACCGCGCTCGACCAGTTCCTGAAGACCCCGGGCTTCGGCACCGGCGTCTACGACCGCGAGGGCGGCCTGAAGGTCGGCCAGAAGAAGGTCTACGACGTCGTCGTCACCCGCACCACCGGCCCGAAGTACGGCACCCGCCACAACCTGAGCTGGCGCAACAACGACGGCACCTTCAAGGTCGTCGGCGGTGGCGGCTACGACTACGTCACGCTGCCGCTGAACAAGCCCGTCACCATCAAGGTCGAGGCCAACGTCAAGTCGGCCGGCGTCCACAGCGGCATCCTGCAGCTCGACGACCCGACCACCGAGGGCATCGACAAGCAGATCCTGTCCACGGTCGTCGCCTCCACCCCGCTGGCGCAGCCGTCGTTCTCGCTCTCGGACAAGTCCTCCGTGCAGCGCAACAGCCACAAGTCGTACTTCGTGACGGTCCCGCAGGGCGCCAAGACCCTTGAGGTCGCGCTCGGCGGTCTCGCCGCGGGCAGCCAGACGCGCTTCATCTCGATCCACCCGTACGGCACGGGCGTCGAGGACAGCGCCACCACCATGTGCTACCCGAACTACGACAACCCGGCCAACAAGTGCCGCCCCGACCTGCGCTCCTACGACAACCCGCAGCCGGGCGTCTGGGAGATCGAGGTCGAGTCGCGCCGTACGTCGCCGCTGCTGGACAACCCGTTCAAGCTGGACGTCTCCGTCCTCGGCGCGGGCTTCGACCCGGCGGTCAAGGTCCTGCCCGAGGTCAAGCAGGGCACCCCGGCCCCGGTCCAGTGGACCGTGAAGAACACCGGCGCGGCCATCTCCGGCGGCAAGCTCCAGGGCGGCCCGCTCGGCTCCGCGAAGGTCGACAAGCCGACCATCGCCGCCGGCGAGACCAAGACCACCGAGGTCACCGTCGGTGAGGGCGTCTCCCGTCTGGACGTGGCGATCAACCACACCTCCGACGCCGCCGCCGACCTCGACCTCGAGGTCTACAAGGACGGCGTGAAGGTCGCCTCGTCCGCCGACGGCGACTCGGACGAGTCCGTGAGCCTCGACAAGCCGGCCGCCGGCACGTACACCGTCAAGGTGATCGGCTACGCGGTCCCGTCCGGCTCCACCACGTACGACTACCGCGACGTCTACTTCTCCTCGGCCCTGGGCACCGTCCAGGTCGACGGGGCCGCCGCGGTCAACCTCGCCACCGGCGCCTCCGCGCAGGTCTCGGCGAACGTCCTGGTCTCCGCCGCGGCCCCCGAGGGCCGTCAGTTCTTCGGCCAGGTCCAGCTGCTCAACGGCCGCGGCACCGCCGCGGGCACCGGCAGCGTGCAGATCGACAAGGTCACCCCGTAAGGGCGTGAACTGAACGCATGACGAAGGGGCGGGCGCTCGACGAGCACCCGCCCCTTCCGCATGCCCCCCCTCGGGCCCTACGTCACTTCCCCAGCGAGCTCAGGTCCTGGGCGTACGTGCCCACCGCGTGCGCGATCACGTCGAGGTTGGTGTCGAACGCCTTGAGGTCCAGGTTCTTCAGGGTGTCCCCCGCCCCGTGGTAGTTCGGGTCGTACGGGGCCCCGGCGGTGCCGCCGTAGCGCTTGGCCTGCTCGGCGGTCTTGATCCCCTCGGCACCGGTGAAGGTGCCGCCCGCCGGGATGCCGTTCTCGATGAACGGGCCGTAGTCGGAGCGGCCGTCGAAGTCACTGCCCTCGTGCGGCTTGCCCTTCTTGTCCAGGAAGCCGTTGATCAGCGACTCGATCTGCGCCGAACCGGCCGGACCCGCGCCCGCCCCCGTCTTGTCGGAGTCGTCCCCGTCGTAGACGAACTGCACCGGGTTCGGCGAGGCGATCATGTCGAAGTTCAGGTAGAGGGCGATGTCCTTCTTCTGCTTCTCCGACAGCTGCCCCACGTAGTGCTCCGAGCCCAGCAGGCCCAGCTCCTCCGCCGACCACCAGGCGAAGCGGACCTTGTTGGCGGGGCCCTTGCCCTTCTTGTTGGCGCCCTCGTCGGCGAGCTTGAGGGCCACCTCCAGGAGGCCGGCCGAGCCGGAGCCGTTGTCGTTGATGCCGGGGCCCTCGGGGACGGAGTCCAGGTGCGAGCCGACCGTGACGACGCGGTCGGCGCGGCCGCCCCTGGTCTCGGCGATCACGTTGCGGGTGGTCTTCTTCACGTGCTCCTGGTCCAGGTCCAGGCGCACCTTCACCTCGCCCTTCGCCGCGGCCGCGGCCAGCGCCTCGCCGTCGGCCAGGGTGATCCCCGCGCTGGGGATGATCCCCTCGGACGGGGAGGAGAACCCGCCGCGGACCGGAGTGGTGCCGCTGTGGTTGTAGACGATCACACCGGCCGCACCGGCCGCCGCGGCGGCCCGCTGCTTCTCCACGAAGGTGCAGGCACCCCGCTTGACCAGGGCGATCTTCCCGGTGAAGGCACCCGCCGGGTAGTCGTCGGCGGTGCAGCCCGGGGTCTCGTCGACCCGGGCCAGGGCCAGCGGGGCCGTGAGTCCGCCGGCCGGGGTGGACTTGGTGAAGGTGAAGGCGGCGGTGGCCAGCTCGCGCGGCTGCTCGCCGAGGACGGTGGTCCGCTCGGTCCTGGTGTGCGCCTCGTAGATGTCGAAGTCCTGGTACGAGACCTCGTAGCCGGCCTTCTTCAGGGTGTCGTGGACGTAGGCGGCGGAGGCGGCGTGGCCCGGCGTGCCCGCGGCCCGGTTGCCGCCGTTGGCGTCGGCGATCTGCTGGAACTTCGCCAGGTGGCGGTAGGCCCCGCGCGCGGTGACCTCCTCGACCAGCTCCCTGGCGAGCCTCCCCTCGCGCGGGTGGGCGGCCGCCGGGGTGGCGGCCAGCAGGACGGGCGCGGCGACGGCGGTGGCCGCGAGGGCGGCGAGGGCCGGTATGGACCGGCGGTGGTGGCGGATGGTCCGCATGGTGGTGTTCCCCCCCGGGGTGACGGTTTCGGTTCCTGGGACGCCGCGTCCGGATAGCGATCACGGCTGAACGGAAGCTAACCCGCCCCGACCAGGCATAACGGGCGTTCGGGGGCGTTGAAACACTCCCGTCACGGACTCGTCGCAGGGGTTCACGGGCCCGACACTGTCCGCACCTCGGACAATGGATTGGACAAGCCTCGTGGGGTCGAACGCATGATGGCCTCACGCGCCCGCGTCGTACGTAGCTGAAGGAGTCACCGTGAGGGTCGGAATCGTCGGAGCCACCGGACAGGTCGGCGGAGTCATGCGCGCCATCCTCGCCGAGCGGAAGTTCCCGGTCGACGAGCTGCGGCTCTTCGCCTCGGCCCGCTCCGCCGGCTCCACCGTGGAGTGGCAGGGCCGGGAGATCACCATCGAGGACGCCTCCACGGCCGACTACTCCGGCCTGGACATCGTCCTCTTCTCCGCGGGCGGCACGACCTCCAAGGCCCTCGCCGAGAAGGTCGCCGCCCAGGGCGCCGTCGTGATCGACAACTCCTCCGCCTGGCGCAAGGACCCCGAGGTCCCCCTCGTGGTCTCCGAGGTCAACCCGCACGCGATCAAGAACCGCCCCAAGGGCATCATCGCGAACCCGAACTGCACCACCATGGCCGCGATGCCCGTGCTGCGCCCCCTCCACGACGAGGCCGGCCTGACCGCGCTGATCGCCACCACCTACCAGGCCGTCTCCGGCTCCGGCCTGGCGGGCGTCGCCGAGCTCGACGGCCAGGTCAAGGCCGTGGCCTCCGAGGCGACCAAGCTGGTCCACGACGGCGAGGCCGTCGAGTTCCCCGAGCCGGGCGTCTACAAGCGCTCCATCGCCTTCAACGTGCTGCCGCTGGCCGGCTCCATCGTCGACGACGGCTCCTTCGAGACCGACGAGGAGCAGAAGCTCCGCAACGAGTCCCGCAAGATCCTGGAGCTCCCGGAGCTCAAGGTCTCCGGCACCTGCGTGCGCGTCCCCGTCTTCTCGGGCCACTCCCTCCAGGTCAACCTCCGCTTCGAGCGCCCGATCAGCGTCGAGCGCGCCTACGAGCTGCTGGCGGACGCCCCCGGCGTCGAGCTGTCCGAGATCCCGACCCCCCTCCAGGCCGCCGGCAAGGACGCCTCGTACGTGGGCCGCATCCGGGTGGACGAGACGGTCGACAACGGCCTCGCGCTGTTCCTCTCCAACGACAACCTCCGCAAGGGCGCGGCGCTGAACGCGGTGCAGATCGCGGAGCTCGTGGCCGAGGAGCTGCGCGGCTGACGCACGCGGCGCGCAAGGGGCGGTGCCGGCGACGGCGCCGCCCCTTCGAATGGGCGGAGGGGCCTCCTGTTCGCCTCTGGATTACTCCTGCGCGGTGACGGGCCCTCCATGGAAGGATGGCCGGGCAACGTCACCATCAAAGGAGATGAACGCGTGCCTGGCACGAATCTCACCCGTGAAGAAGCTCAGCAGCGGGCGAAGCTGCTCACCGTCGACTCGTACGAGATCGAGCTCGATCTCAGCGGCGCACAGGAGGGCGGCACCTTCCGGTCCGCGACCACCGTGCGCTTCCAGTCGGCCGAAGCGGGGGCCGGGACCTTCATCGACCTGGTCGCGCCGGCCGTGCACGAGGTCGTGCTGAACGGCAAGGCCCTCGACGTGGCCGCCGTCTTCCGCGACTCGCGGATCGCCCTGGACCACCTCGCCGCCGGCGCCAACGAGCTCCTCGTCGTCGCGGACTGCGCCTACACCAACACCGGCGAGGGCCTGCACCGCTTCGTCGACCCGGTCGACCAGCAGGCCTACCTGTACACCCAGTTCGAGGTGCCGGACGCGCGGCGGGTCTTCGCCAGCTTCGAGCAGCCCGACCTGAAGGCGACGTTCCGGTTCACCGTGACGGCCCCCGAGGGCTGGACGGTCATCTCGAACTCCCCGACGCCGGAGCCCAAGGACCGGGTGTGGGCCTTCGAGCCGACCCCGCGCATCTCCTCGTACATCACCGCCCTGATCGTGGGCCCGTACCACGCGGTGCACAGCACGTACGAGGGCAAGGACGGGCAGGTCGTCCCGCTCGGCATCTACTGCCGCCCCTCGCTCGCCGAGTTCCTCGACGCGGACGCGATCTTCGACGTGACCCGGCAGGGCTTCGACTGGTTCCAGGAGAAGTTCGCGTACGACTACCCGTTCGCGAAGTACGACCAGCTCTTCGTGCCGGAGTTCAACGCGGGCGCGATGGAGAACGCGGGCGCGGTCACCATCCGCGACCAGTACGTCTTCCGCTCGAAGGTGACGGACGCGGCGTACGAGGTGCGCGCCGAGACCATCCTGCACGAGCTCGCGCACATGTGGTTCGGCGACCTGGTCACCATGGAGTGGTGGAACGACCTGTGGCTGAACGAGTCGTTCGCCACCTACACCTCCATCGCCTGCCAGGCCTACGCCGAGGGCTCGAAGTGGCCGCACGCGTGGACCACGTTCGCGAACTCCATGAAGACCTGGGCGTACCGGCAGGACCAGCTGCCCTCCACGCACCCGATCATGGCCGACATCCGCGACCTGGACGACGTCCTCGTCAACTTCGACGGCATCACGTACGCCAAGGGCGCCTCGGTGCTCAAGCAGCTCGTCGCGTACGTCGGTCAGGACGCGTTCTTCAAGGGCGTGCAGGCGTACTTCAAGGCGCACGCCTTCGGGAACACCCGCCTGTCCGACCTGCTGGGCGCCCTGGAGGAGACCTCGGGCCGCGACCTGACCGCCTGGTCGAAGGCGTGGCTGGAGACCGCCGGCATCAACGTGCTGCGGCCGGAGGTCGAGACGGACGCGCAGGGCGTCATCTCCTCGTTCGCCGTGCGCCAGGAGGCCCCGGCCCTGCCGGCGGGCGCCCAGGGCGAGCCGGTGCTGCGCCCGCACCGCATCGCGGTCGGCCTGTACGACCTCGACGGCGGCAAGCTGGTCCGCACCGAGCGGATCGAGCTGGACATCGACGGCGAGCTGACGGCGGTGCCCGAGCTGGTGGGGCGCGCCCGTCCGGCCGTCGTGCTGCTCAACGACGACGACCTGTCGTACGCCAAGGTCCGGCTGGACGCGGTCTCGCTGGCCAACGTCACCGCGCACCTGGGCGACTTCACCGAGTCGCTGCCGCGCGCGCTGTGCTGGGCGTCGGCGTGGGACATGACGCGTGACGGCGAGCTGGCCACGCGCGACTACCTGGCGCTGGTCCTGTCCGGCATCGGCAAGGAGTCGGACATCGGCGTGGTGCAGTCCCTGCACCGCCAGGTGAAGCTGGCCATCGACGTCTACGCCGACCCGGCGTGGCGGGAGCAGGGCCTGGCCGCCTGGACGGAGGCCTCCCTGGAGCACCTGCGCGCGGCCGAGCCGGGCAGCGACCACCAGCTGGCGTGGGCCCGCGCCTTCGCGGCGACGGCCCGCACCGGGGAGCAGCTCGACCTGCTGGGTGCGCTGCTGTCCGGCGCGGAGACGGTCGAGGGCCTGGTCGTCGACACCGAGCTGCGGTGGGCGTTCCTGGAGCGGCTGGCCGCGACCGGGCGCGCCGACGAGGCGGAGATCGCCGCGGAGCTGGAGCGGGACGCGACGGCGGCCGGCGAGCGCCACGCCGAGACGGCCCGCGCCGCCCGCCCGACGGCGGAGGCCAAGGCCGCCGCCTGGGCGGCCGTGGTGGAGTCGGCCGACCTGCCGAACGCGGTGCAGGGCGCCGTGATCGGCGGCTTCGTCCAGACCGACCAGCGGGAGCTGCTCGCGCCGTACACGGAGAAGTACTTCGCGGTGGTCAAGGACATCTGGGACAACCGCAGCCACGAGATCGCGCAGCAGATCGCGGTGGGGCTGTACCCGTCGCTCCAGGTCTCCCAGGAGACCCTGGACGCGACGGACGCCTGGCTGGCCTCGGCCGAGCCGAACGCGGCCCTGCGCCGCCTGGTCTCGGAGTCCCGCTCGGGCATCGAACGCGCCCTGAAGGCCCAGGCCGCGGACGCGTCGGCGAGCTGATCCGAGACGGGCCCGTCCCCTTGGGGGGCGGGCCCGTCCGCCTGCCCGCCGGCTCGCGGCGGGGGCCCGCTTGCCGCACCCCGGCTCGCGGCGCGGGCCCGCCACCTCCCCCGCGAGGGGCCGGGGGCGGGCCGGTGTCTGCCCACCCGCCTCCCCGTCTGCGGGCCGGTGGTGCGGGGAGCGGTGTCACGGCGGGCGGTCTCAAGGAGGGCTGGGGGCTTCCCGCCAGTCCCACTGTCCTTCCGGCCCGGGCCGCCCTGTCAAGGGCGCTCCCTCCGGTCGCGTCGCTTCGCGATGGCCTTCGGCCACCCTTGACAGACCGACCCGAACCGGAAAGACAAGGACTGCCGGGAACCCCCCAAAGGAACGGGACGGACGTTCCTTGGACATACGGCGGGATCAGCGACGAGCCGGGCAGGCCGGGGGCCGGCAGACCAGACATCCGGCCCCCGCAATAGGCAATCGGCAATCCATGCCAGCCCACGCATCAGATCGCTACGCGCTCCTCATCGCTCAGCGTCCGACGGCCGTCCCGGGCCGCTACCCGCACCCAAGGCCGACGAGATCGGCATCCGGGACCGGCGGGCGCGGCAGATCGCTACGCGCTTCTCCCGTCTCGGCGACGGCGGGCCGTCTGGGGCTGGTCATAGGCGGGGACGACGTTGTCGACGGCGGTGGTGAATTCTCGGCCGGATGCACCCCGGATGTAGGCGAGTTCCTTCCAGCACTCGTAGGTGTGGCAGTCCGAGACGTTCTCGTTGATGACGGCCATCAGCTCACCCTCGGCGCCGGAGGCAAGGTCGCGGACACGGCGACGCAGGAGACGGTGGGGGACGTACTCGTACTGGTCACTCATCGGGCAGTTCCTCGAAGGTGTCGAGGAAACGCTCCCAACCGGCCTGCGCACGGTCGAGCAAGTCTGAGTTGGGGCCGACTAAGGGCGGGGGTGCCGGCTTTGAGGCCAGCGGTTGAACAGGAAGCTGACTCATCCGCTCACTCCTCTATAGAGGCTGAACTCCATCACTCATGCATAGGAGTGATGGGAAGAAGAGTGCCTCACTCCTGTACATGAGTCAACCCACCGTGAAGACTCCCTCACGGTGGGTTGCAGCCGGCTGGCTCTCAGTCGGTTGCGGGGATACGGAACTCGAAGACGAACTGGTCGGCGGCCATGAGGGTGTCGCAGACCTCCACGACGCGGCCCGTGTCCGTGAGGGCGTTCCTGAGGAGGTGCACGACTGTGGCGCCGGGGCTCAGCGCGAGCTCCGATGCCTCCGCCTTCGCGGCGGGGCGCGCCTGCAACGTTTCCACGAACTCGCTGAAGACATGGCCGTGTTCCTCCAGACGGGCGTAGATGCCGCCGTCTCCGGGGTTCTCGGCGAAGAGTTCGGGGATGTCACGCACCACGTCCCACGGCAGGTAGGACGTCGCGGTCTCGACTGGAGTGCCGTTGCGGAAGTACAGGCGGCGCCGTGCGAGCACCTTGGTACCGACTTCTACGCCGAGGCGTTGGGCGATTGCCTCGGGAGCGTCGACCGGCCCGATGTGGATGACACTGACCTTGGCTGTGGCGCCGGACTGCTCGGACTCGGCGAGGTATGCGGCCTTGCCGCCCTGCCTGAGCGAGCGACGGAACCGGTCCGAGGACCGGTGGCGCACCGGCGGTCGGGCCTTCACGAACGAACCCTTGCCGTGCCGCGTGTCGACGAGACCGCTGGCGCGGATCTCCAGCATGGCTTTGCGGACGGTCCCGCCCGAGACGCCGTACCGCTCGACCATCTCGGCTTCGCTCGGCACTTGGTCCCCGGGCTGCAAGACGCCGGTGCGGACCTGCTGGACGATGTCCTCGGCGATCTGCAAGTACCGGGGTACGGCCTTGCCCTCTCCTACAGCTGCTCCCATGGTCCTTCCTATCCTCCTATGCTCATGTACATGAGTAACAGCGCCTCGCCGAACGGGTCAACGCCACGTCACTCGGTTTCGGTTGCCGGGGTCGTGGTGCGCGATGACGGTCGGCTGCTGGCCATCCGCCGTGCCGACAACGGCACATGGGAGCTGCCCGGCGGAGTGCTGGAGCTGGTGGAAACCCCGGAAGACGGGGTACGGCGGGAGGTGCTGGAGGAAACCGGCATCCACGTCGAGGTGGACCAGCTCACCGGCGTGTACAAGAACATCACGGCTGGCGTGGTCGCCTTGGTTTTCCGCTGCAAGCCTTCCGGCGGCTCGGAACGTCTCTCCGGTGAAAGCACGGCAGTGCGGTGGCTCACACGGGAAGAGGTCACCGACCGGATGGCCGAGGTCTACGCCGTCCGCCTCCTGGACGCCCTCAACGGAAACGGCCCTCACGTCCGCAGCCACGATGGTCGCCAATTCCTCCCAGACCAGGCCCAGACGAGCGTCGGACGCTGGGACGACAGGAGCGCGTAGCGATCTGATGCGCCCACCGGCCCCGAATGCCGGTCCAGTTGGCATTTCATGCAAGTAGCAACCCCAGACGGCCGCCGGACGCTGAGCGATGAGAAGCGCGTAGCGATCTGATGCGTGGGGCCGCCCCCGGCTCCGGCTTCGCCGGTCGCGGGCCGAATGTGTGGTCTGCCGTGGCCCGACCGCCCGGCTCAGCGCTGATCCCGCCGCATGTCCAAGGAACGTCCGTCCCGTTCCTTTGGGGGTTCCCGGCAGTCTTCGGCGTTTCGCAGCGGGACGGCCTGTCAAGGGTGGCCGAAGGCCATCGCGAAGCGACGCGACCGAAGGGAGCGCCCTTGACAGGCCGGCCCGACGCGGAAGGACGATGAGACTGGCGGGAAACCCCCAACCCTCCCCGAGACCGCCCCGCGAAGACCCCGCCCCTCCCCCCGCCCCTCCCCCGGCCCCGCCCGCTGTCCCCGTGCTGCCCGGCGGCCTACCGTCCCCTGCCCACCCACCCGCACCCGGGGAGGCGGGTGGGCAACCACCGGCCCGCCCACACCCCTCGCGGGGGCGATAGCGGGCCCGAGGCCCCTCACCCCCTCGACCCCGCCGTCGTCCGGAGCGCCGTCAGGACCCGCGCCACCGCCGGGGACGACTCCGCGCCGCTGCGGAGGGCCGCCACCACGTGGCGGGTGGGGCGGTCGTGGGTGAGGACGCGGAGGACGACGTCGGCCGCGCGGGCCGAGACCATGCGGGGGACCAGGGCCACGCCCATGCCCGCCTCCACCATCGCCAGGATCGACGTCCAGCCCGAGGCCGAGTGGGCCTGCCGGGGCTGGAAGCCGGCCGCCTCGCAGGCGCTGCGGGTGATCTCCGACCAGGGGCCGCTGCCGCCGTAGATCCACCGGTCCGAGGCGAGGTCGGCCAGCCGGACGCCGGGGGCGTCCGCCAGGGGGTGGTTCGGGGGGAGGGCCACGTCCAGGGGGTCTTCCAGGAGGGGCAGGCGGGTGAAGCGGGCGTCGTCCGCCGGGGTGTGGGCGGCCAGGGAGAGGGCCAGGTCGACGGCTCCGGTGGAGAGGAGCTCGTACGCCTCCGCCGCCTCGGTCTCCCGGATGCGGACCTCCACGCCCGGGTGGTGGCGTTCGAGGGCCGCGACGGCCGGGACGACCAGGGCCGGGATGGCGGTGGCGAAGGCGCCGACGCGGACCTCGCCCACGTCCCCCGCGAGGTAGCCGGCCAGTTCGGCGTCGGCGCGTTCCAGCTGGGCGAAGACGGCGTCGGTGTGGCGCAGGACCAGCTGGGCGGCGTCGGTGAGGCGGACGCCGCGGCCCCGGGCCTCCAGCAGGACGACGCCCAGCTGTCGGGCGAGGTTGGTCAGTTGCTGCGAGACGGCCGAGGGCGTCATGTGGAGCGCCTCGGCCGTCGCGGTCACGGTGCCCCGGTCGGCCAGGGTCCGCAGGATGCGCAGCTTCTTGATGTCCCAGTCGGTCACCTGGGTGAAGTTACCGGCGGGCCGCACTGGCCAGGGCCACACCGCCCAGGATCAGGCCCATGCACAGGAGCTGGGCCGGGCCGGTCCGCTCGCCGAGGAGCAGGAGGCCGAGGCCGGCGACGCACACCGGCTGGAGGTAGTAGACGACGCCCGCGCGGGCGGCGCCGATCAGGGAGACGGCCTTGTTCCAGGAGAAGAAGGCGACGGCGGAGGAGAAGACGCCCACGTAGAGGAGCGGGCCGACGGTGCCGGCGGTGGCCTCGAAGCCGCCCTGGACGTGCAGGGATATCGCGTACGCCGGGGCCAGCATCAGGGCGCCGAGGACGAAGGTGGTGATCAGGAAGGCGAGTCCGCCGATCTCGGCGGGCTTGCGCTTGAGGAGGGCGCTGTAGGTGGCGAAGGAGAAGGCCGCGGCGAACATCCACAGGTCGCCCGCGCCGAAGTGGAGGCTCAGGGTGCCGCCGCCGACCAGGAGGAGGACGCCGAAGGCCGCGAGCAGCATGCCGAAGACGCGGCGGGCGCCGAGCCGTTCGCCGCCGAGGCGGGCGTAGAGGGCCATGATGACCGGCGAAGCCGCCATGATCGTGCCCATGTTGGAGGCGGAGGTGGTCAGTCCCGCCTGGTGGACCAGGGTGTTGTAGAGGGTGACGCCGAAGAGGGTGGCGAGGCTGATGTAGCCGATGTGCTTGCGGATCAGGGCCCGCTGCTGCCAGGCCTGGCGGGCGGCGAAGGGGGTGACCGCGACGGCGGCGATGATCCAGCGCCAGAAGACGGCCTGGACCGGGGGGACGGTCCCGGACATGCCGCGGGTGGCGACGAAGCTGCCGGACCAGACGACCGTGGCCAGCATGGCGAGGAGTACGCCGAGTCCCACGGCCCCCTTCTTGCCCGTGCTGCTCGTGGTCTGCTGCCGGTCCTCTTGAGGTGCGGTCCGGGCGCGGTCCGTGACGGCCACTTCTGGTCTCTCCTTCTGGTGGTGCGGGTGTGGTGGGATTACCGTCGCATCACTTGACCTTCCAGGTCCATCGAAAGATTTCGATGGGTTGGTTCAGTAAAAACGAAAGATCCCCGGGAGGTCGGGGGCGACCTTCCGGGGATGCGGGCGAGGGTGCGAGAGGGCGGGGGCGGGGCGGCCGGGGGTTCAGGCGACCTTGACCTTCGGGTTCTCGGTGCGCGGGGTCTCCTGCGGGCCGTCGGCCTTCGGCTTCGCCGCGCGGCCCGGGAGCTGTCCGAAGACGGTGGCGCCGAAGGCGATCACCATGCCCAGGACCTGGACGGGGCTCAGGGCCTGGCCGAGGGCGGCCCAGCCGATGACGGCGGCGGTGAGCGGGGAGAGCGGGCCGAGCAGGGTGACCGAGGTGGCGGAGAGGCTGCCGATGCCGCGGAACCAGAGGAAGTACGCGGCGCCGGTGTTGATCAGCATCATGTAGCCGTAGCCCAGGAAGGCCTTGCCGTCGAGGGCCGGCGGCGCGCCCTCGATCAGGGCGGCGATCGGGATGATGACCAGTCCGCCCGCGGTGAGCTGCCAGCCGGTCACGGCCAGCGGGCCGACGCCCTCGGGGCGTCCCCAGCGCTTGGTCATCACGGTGCCGGCGCCCATGGAGGCCGAGGAGACGATGCCGGCGATGACACCGACCAGGTCGAGCTGGGCCTGGGAGGTCAGCACCACCATGCTCACGCCGAGCGCGGCGACTATCGCGGCGAGGACGTTGCGGGCCTTGGCCTTCTCGCCCAGCAGCAGGGCGGCCAGTCCGACGACGAACAGCGGGCCGGCGGAGCCGAGGACGGCGGCGACACCGCCGGGGAGGCGGTAGGCGGCGAGGAAGAGGAGCGGGAAGAAGGCGCCGATGTTGAGGGTGCCGAGGACCGCCGACTTCCACCACCAGGCGCCCTTGGGGAGGGTCCGGGAGAGGGCGACCAGCAGGAGACCGGCGGGCAGGGCCCGCATCGCGCCGGTGAAGAGCGGCCGGTCCGGCGGCAGCAGCTCACTGGCGACGAAGTAGGTCGAGCCCCAGGAGATGGGGGCGAGTGCGGTCAGGACGATGGTGGTGACTCGGTTCACGGTCACTCACTCCTCGGGCAGGTGATGGGTACGGCGGGCGGAGATCTTGGCCGCGACCCACCCGGGGGCCCGTCCCGGCCTCCCCGGGTAGGTCGCTGATAAGTAGCTTAGCAGTAAGCTACTTTTTAGCAAGCTACTTTCTTGTGGCTGAGTAAGCGGAAGCCGGATACTTGGGGCATGACCGCACTGAAGAGGGACACCGCCCCGGACGCCGTCGACGCGATCACCGACCAGTGGTACGAGGTGCGCCCCGACCTGGACACCACGCCGATGGCCGTCTTCGGCAGGATCTACCGGATCTCCAAGGCCATGGGGGACGCGGTGGAACGGGCGTACAACCGCCACGGGGTGTCCCGCGGGGAGTTCGACGTGATCGCCACGCTGCGGCGATCCGGAAGCCCGTACACGCTCTCGCCCCGCGAGCTGTCGGCCACCCTGATGCTCACGACGGGCGGGATGACCGGGCGCCTGGACAAGCTGGAGAAGGCCGGGCTGCTCACCCGCAGCCCCGATCCGCACGACCGGCGCGGGCTCCAGGTGACCCTCACGGAGCGGGGGCTCGCGCTCGTGGACGAGGCGGTCAGCGCCGGCATCGAGGTGAACCGGGCCGGTCTCGCGGACTTCAGCCCCGAGGAGGTCGAGGCGCTCGGCGGGCTGCTGCGCAAGCTCCTCGCCGACATGCCCTGAGCCCGGCGGGCCCTGAGCCCGGAAGGCCCTGAGCCCGGAAGGCCCGGGCGCCGCGCGGCCGGGCGCCCCGCGGCCCGGATCCCAGCGCCCCCGCGCCACATGCCCCGGCGCCCCGCAGGCCGCTCAGCGCCCCCGCGGCCCGGATCCGGGTGTGCCGAGGCGCCGGAGGTCGGCACGGGGCCGGCTCATGCCGGCTCCGCGGACCTCCGGCGCCCGGAAGTGCTGGAGTTGTGGGACCGCCCGGGGGCGGGTCAGCCCTGGTTCTGCTGCTTGCGCGACTTGTCGCCGACCATCACGAGGCCCGCGATGATCAGGAAGATCACGATCGGCGCGGCCACGTACAGGCCGAGCGTCTCGCCGATGCTCAGCCCCTTGCCCGGGTCATCGCCGTCGTCGCGGGTGAGCGCCAGGGCGGGAGACGTCATCAGCAGCATCATCAGCGCGGTTCCGGCCGAGACGGCGCCGGCGCGCAGAGCGTTCTTCTTGTCCACGGTGCAAACGTAGCGAACACCTAAAGCGGGCGCGCGCCCGGGGGTGCCGTACGGGTCCCCCCGCCCTCCCGCACCGCGCTCAGCAGGGCGTTCGCCCGCGGGGAGGCCGTCAGCGCCTCCAGGGTCAGCGGCCGGCCGGCCGCGTCGGCCACCGGGAGCCGCCAGTTGGGGTACTGGTCCCAGGTGCCGGGCAGGTTCTGCGGCCGCCGGTCCCCCACCGCGTCCGGCAGCCATACGCCGACCAGCCGGGCCGGCGTGCGCAGCAGGAAGGCGTACAGGGCCCGTACGGCGCCCTCCTCGTCCTTGGCCTCCAGGCCCAGCCCGTCCAGCACGCGCAGCCACTCGGCGGTGTCGGCGGCGTCCTCGGCCCGCTCCTCCTCCACCGGACGGGTCAGCAGGCCCAGCCGGTCGCGGAGTTCGACGTGGGCGCCGGCCAGTTTGGCGGCGGTGGGCGGCAGGTCGTGGGTGGTGGCGGTGGCCAGGCAGTCGGCCCGCCAGGCCTCCGGGGCCAGCGGCAGCCCGTCGCCGGACCAGTCCCGTTCGAACCAGAGCACGGAGGTGCCGAGGATCCCGCGCCGGGCCAGCGCCTCCCGCACCCGGGGCTCGACCGTCCCCAGGTCCTCGCCGACCACCACGGCGCCCGCCCGGTGGGCCTCCAGGACCAGGACGGCGAGCATCGCCTCGCCGTCGTAGGAGACGTACGTGCCCCCGGCGGGCGCGGTGCCCTCCGGGATCCACCAGAGCCGGAACAGACCCATCACGTGGTCCACGCGCACCGCGCCCGCGTACCGGAACACCCCGCGCAGCAGGGCCCGGAAGGGGGCGTAGGCGTGGGCCTCCAGGGCGTCGGGGCGCCAGGGCGGCAGCCCCCAGTCCTGGCCGCGCGCGTTGAAGGCGTCCGGCGGGGCGCCGACGGAGACGTGCCGGGCGTGGAAGGGGCCGAACCGGGCGTCGGAGCCCTCCGGGTGCACGCCGACGGCCAGGTCGTGGACGATGCCGACCTCCATCCCGGCCTCCCGGGCGGCCCGCTGGGCGGCGGTCAGCTGGGTGTCCGTCAGCCAGACCAGCCAGGCGTGGAACCCGGCCCGCTCCCCGGGCTCCCCGGCGGCGGCCGCGCACCAGGCGGCGTGCAGGTCGAGCCCCTGGCCCTGGGCGGCGCGGTAGGCCCGGTAGGCGGCCTCGCGGGCGGGGGTGCGCGGGACGGCGTACAGCAGTTCCAGGGCGGCCCGCTTGAGGGCCCACACGGCGTCCCGGTCGATCAGGGCGCCCTTCTCCAGCACCTCGCGGCGCAGCTCCCCGCCCTGCGCGGCCAGTTCGGCGAGGGCCTCGCGGTCCGGGCAGGCCTCCCATTCGGGGAGGTCCTCGACGCGCAGGTACACCGGGTCGGGGAAGCGGCGGGAGGCGGGCCGGTAGGGGGAGGGGTCGGTCGGGGCGCCGGGGACGGCCGCGTGCAGCGGGTTGACCTGGATGAACCCGGCGCCGTGGGCGGAGGCGGCCCAGCGGGCGAGTTCCGCGAGGTCGGCGAGGTCGCCCATGCCCCAGGAGCGCTCCGAGAGCAGGGAGTACAGCTGGACGAGCAGCCCGTGGGCCCGCGCGGGCGCCGCCGGGGCCCGGTCCGGGGCCACGATCAGGGTGGCCCCGGCGGTGCGGCCGTCGGGGGTCCCGGCGGTCAGCCGGTGCACCCCGAGGGGCAGCCGCGGGTCCCAGGCGGCCTCCCCGGCCCCGTCCTCCAGGGTCACCCGCAGCCGCGTCCCGGCCGGCAGCGCGGCCAGGGCCGCGGGGGCGGGCTCGCCGCGCCACTGGACGAGGGTCGGCGGGAGCAGCCGCCCGGCCGCCTCCCGTTCGGCGGAATCGGCCGCCTCCCGTACGTCCTCGGGGGTGTCGACGGGGACGCCGGTCAGGCCGAGCACCGCGCGGACCGTGGCCGCGGGCACGGGGACGGTGACGTCCTCGGCGGGCTGGTAGGAGGTGGCGACGCCGTGGTGGGCCGCGAGCCGGGCGAGGTCGTCCATCTGCATCCTTGGGGCTGGAAGGGTTACGAGATCGCCTCGCTCGTCAGCGGGGCCTCGTGCACGAGCGGGGTCTCGCTGGTCAGCGGGGCGTACGCCGCACCGGGCAGCGGGGTCTCGCTGGTCAGCGGCGCGTCCGCGCACCCGGACAACGGGGAGGTGCCCGTCGGGGGCACGTCCGCGGGGCCCGACCGGGCGGGGAGGTGGGCGAGCGGGGCTCGGGTACGGGCGGCGGGCGGCGCGGTGCGGGCTTTCACGGGGACTCCCTCGGACGTGCTGCGGACCGGTGCTCCGGACCCGGCCGGTCCGGCGGCTCCGCCCATGCAACACCTGCGCCGGACACCGCAGCCATACCCAGTCCGGGACGCCGCATTCCTGGCCGATCTTGGTCAGATCGCCCCGCGCGCATTGACACTTCAGCCGCACGGGTGGTGGGCTCGGGCTCATTCGTACGGGCGGGGGACGACTCGGGACGGGGAGGCTCCGTGCAGCTCAGGGGCAGGAAGCGGAGCACCGCGGCGGCGGTCGCGGTCATAGGCTCGCTGCTGGGCGGGGCGGTGGCCTCGGTCCCGGAGGGGATGCTGGCCGCCTCGCCCAAGTCCCCGGCCGTGCCGCGCCCCGACGGCGGATCCGCCGCGGTGGCCTCCGGCGGCCCGGGACCGCTCCTCGACCCGGCCACGGACGTTCCGCGAGCCCCCTCCGAGGGTCCGGCGGTGTGGCCCCGGCCGCAGTCGGCTTCGGCCGATCCGGCCCGCGAGGTGCCGGTGGCGGCGGAGGCCGTGCTGGTGGTGCCGGAGGACGTGGACCCGTACGCCGCGGACGTGGTGCGCACCGCCCTGCGCGCGGCCGGTGTACGGACCCTGCACGACCGGCCGCCGGGGGCGGTGCTGCCCGAAGGGGCCCTCGTCGTACGGCTCCAGGGGGCGGACGCGGAGGCGGCGCTGCTGGCGCTCGGCGCGGCCCCGGCCGGGGACCTGCCCGCGGGCGGGTACCGGCTGGCGGTGGGCAGGACCGGCGGGCGGGACACGGTCGCGCTGGCCGGGGTGGGGGCGGACGGGCTGTTCCACGCCGCGCAGACCCTCCGTCAGCTGCTGGCGGCCGGGGGCGGGAAGGTGCCCGGGATGCTGGTGCGGGACTGGCCCATCGCTCCGGTGCGCGGGGTCACCGAGGGGTTCTACGGGCAGCCCTGGAGCCGGGAGCAGCGGCTGGCGCAGCTGGACTTCCTGGCCCGTACCAAGCAGAACCGGCTGCTGCTGGCGCCGGGTGACGACCCGTACCGGACGACGGCCTGGCGCGAGGAGTACCCGGCGGCCTCCCGCGAGGAGTTCCGGGACCTGGCCGAGCGGGCCCGGGCCGATCACGTGACGCTGGGCTGGGCGGTGTCCCCGGGCCAGTCCATGTGCCTGGCGTCGGCGGACGACCGGGCGGCGCTGCTGCGCAAGGTGGACGCGATGTGGGACCTGGGGTTCCGGGCGTTCCAGCTCCAGTTCCAGGACGTCAGCTACGCCGAATGGAGCTGCCGGGCCGACCGGGTGCGGTACGGGACGGGGCCCGTCGCGGCGGCGAAGGCGCACGCGGAGGTGGCGGGCGAGCTGGCGGCGCACCTGGCCCGGCGGCATCCGGGGGCGGCCCCGCTGTCGCTGCTGCCGACGGAGTACTTCCAGGAGGGTGCCACCGCCTACCGGACGGCCCTGGCCGGGGCGCTGGACGCGCGGGTCGAGGTGGCCTGGACGGGGGTGGGCGTGGTGCCGCGGACCATCACCGGCAAGGAGCTGGCCGGGGCCCGGTCGGCGCTGGGGCATCCGCTGGTGACGATGGACAACTACCCGGTCAACGACTGGGACCCGGACCGCATCTTCCTCGGCCCGTACGCCGGCCGCGAGCCGGCGGTGGCGAGCGGGTCGGCGGCGGTGCTGGCGAACGCGATGGCGCAGGGCACCCTGTCGCGGATCCCGCTGTTCACGGCCGCCGACTACGCCTGGAACCCGAGCGGGTACCGGCCCGGGGAGTCCTGGGCGGCGGCGGTGCGCGACCTGTCGGGCCCCGACCAGCGGACCCGGGCGGCGCTGGCCGCGCTGGCGGGGAACACGGCGTCCTCGGGGCTGAAGATGGAGGAGTCGGCGTACCTGAAGCCGCTGGTGGACGAGTTCTGGCGGGCCCGTGCGGCCGGGGACAAGGCCGCGGGCGACAGGCTCCGGGCGGCGTTCACCGTGCTGCGGGAGGCCCCGGCGCGGCTGCCCTCCCTCTCGGAGGAGGCGGGGCCGTGGCTGGAGCGGCTCTCGCGGTACGGGGCGGCGGGCGAGCTGGCGGTGGACCTGCTGCGGGCCGAGGCCCGGGGTGACGGGGCGGCCGCCTGGCAGGCCTCGCGGGACCTGGCGGCGGCGCGGAGCGCGCTGGCGGAGCAGGAGGGGGTCCGGGTGGACGCCTCGGTGCTGGACCCGTTCCTGGCGAAGGCGGCGGCGGAGTCGGACGCCTGGACCGGCGCGAACCGGCCGGCCGGGGCGGTGCGGCGGGAGCCCGGCTCGTGGACCGTGCGGCTGGAGGAGGCGCGTCCGCTGGCGGCGGTCACGGTGATGACGGACCCGCTGGGGCCGGGGTCGCGGGGCGCGTCGGTGGAGGTGCGGGTGCCGGGCGAGGGCTGGCGGCGCATCGGGGAGGCGGCGGGTTCCGGTTGGACCCAGGCGGACGTGGGCGGCGTACGGGCGGACGCGGTGCGGCTGACGTGGGCGGGTGAGGACCCGGTGGTCCACCAGGTGGTGCCGTGGTTCGCGGACGACCCGCAGGCGGGGTTCGAACTGTCCGACGAGGGCCGGGTGGACGTGGAGGCCGGCGGGGCCGCGCGGACGGTGTCGGCTCAGCTGTCGGCGGTGCGGCCGGGGGAGGTCAAGGGCGCGCTGTCGGCGTCGGGGCCCGCGCCCGCGGGCATCGAGGTCCGGCTGCCGGGCCCGGTCACGCTCCCGCGCGGGGGCCGGCTCTCCCTCCCGGTGGAGGTCCGCGTGCCCGCGTCGACCCCTGTGGGCACGTACGCGGTCCCGCTCGCCTTCGACGGCCAGGTACGCACGCTGACGGTCCGGGTGGTGCCGCGCACGGGCGGCCCGGACCTGCTGCGCACGGCCCGGGTGACCTCGTCGGGGGACGAGTCGGCGCGTTTCCCCGCTTCGGCGGCGGTGGACGGCTCGGAGCTGACCCGGTGGTCCTCGAAGCCGGTGGACGGGGCGTGGTGGCGGGCGGAGCTGGCGGCCCCGGCCCGGATCGGGCTGCTGAGCCTGCACTGGCAGGACGCGTACGCGTCGGAGTACCGGGTGGAGACCTCGTCGGACGGGGTCGTGTGGCGGCCGGCCGTCTCGGTGTCGTCCCGGGGCGGCACGGACACGCTCCGCCTGGACCCGGCCGTGGAGACCCGCTTCCTCCGGGTCACCTGCGACCGCCGCGCGACCCCGTACGGCTGCAGCCTCTGGTCGGCAACGGCCTTCGCGGTGGCGCCGTAGCCCTGCCGCGGTGGCCTTGCCGCCTTGCCCTGCCGCCTTGGCCTGCCGGCGGGGGCGCCGCGCGGGGTGGCGCCCCGCGCGGCGGTCCGTCAGGACGCGACGGCGCCCACCCCCACCCCGATGCGCTCCAGCGCGTCGTCCGCCCCGTAGGGCTGGAGGTAGGGCATCCACCGCGGGTCCCGGTGCCCCGTCCCGATGATCCGCCAGGCCAGCCCCGACGGCGGAGCCGGCTGGTGCCGCAGCCGCCAGCCGAGTTCCAGCAGGTGGCGGTCCGCCTTGACGTGGTTGCAGCGCCGGCAGGCGGCGACCACGTTGTCCCAGACGTGCTGCCCTCCCCGGCTGCGCGGGATGACGTGGTCCACGCTCGTCGCGACGGCCCCGCAGTACATGCAGCGGCCGCCGTCGCGGGCGAACAGCGCGCGGCGGGTGAGTGGAACGGGCCCCCGGTAGGGGACCCGCACGAAGCGCTTGAGCCGGACCACGCTGGGCGCGGGGACGGCCTGTGTCGCGCTGTGCAGGAAGGCGCCGGATTCCTCGAGGGAGATGGCCTTGTTCTCCAGGACGAGGACGAGCGCGCGGCGGAGCGGTACGACGCCGAGGGGCTCGTACGACGCGTTGAGGACCAGGACGTGCGGCACGGACTGCCTCCTTGTACGCCGGCGGCGCGTGGCTCGCGCCGGGACGATCTGTTTTCCAGTCTCCCCTTACGGCTGGTCGAAACGCCACCACGCGCCGGTAACGGGCCCGAGGTGTTTTCAACCACACTCCCTTCATCCCCAGGTGAGGGCGGTCTCTCCCTCGAACACGGCAACGAGGTCGGCGCCGTGCCCGGTTAGTGTGGAAGGCCTGCCCGTACACCCCGTTCCGTTTCCGCGGGCAGGACGCCATGCCTGGAGGTTCCCCCGTGCCCTCGCCCGCCACCCTGCTCCCGTTGGCAGCGACCACCACCGACGACGCCGCCGAGAGCGTGACCAACGCCGCGAGCTTCATCGAGGAGAACTGGGCCACCTGGCTGAGCATCGGCCTGCGGATCCTGCTGATCATCGTGATCGCGGCCGCGCTGCGCTCGGTCGTCCGCAAGGCGCTGACCAAGCTGATAAGCCGGATGAACACCAGCGCGGAGGCCGTCGAGGGCACCGCGCTCGGCGGGCTGCTGGTCAATGCCGAGCGGCGGCGCCAGCGTTCCGAGGCGATCGGCTCGGTGCTGCGCTCGGTGGCCTCGTTCCTGATCCTCGGGACGGCCGCGCTGATGGTGCTGGCCGCGCTGAAGATCGATCTGGCCCCGCTGCTGGCGAGTGCCGGTGTGGCCGGTGTGGCCATCGGTTTCGGTGCCCGCAACCTGGTGACGGACTTCCTGTCCGGTGTGTTCATGATCATGGAGGACCAGTACGGCGTCGGCGACAAGATCGACGCGGGAGTGGCCTCCGGCGAGGTGATCGAGGTCGGTCTGCGCGTGACGAAGCTGCGCGGCGACAACGGTGAGATCTGGTACGTCCGCAACGGCGAGATCAAGCGGATCGGCAACCTCAGCCAGGGCTGGGCGACGGCCGGCGTGGCCGTGCAGGTCAAGCCCACGGAGAACCTGCCGCGGCTGCGCGAGACCCTCCAGCAGGTGGCCGACACCTTCGCCAAGGAGTCCCCGTGGGACGAGCGCCTGTGGGGCCCGGTGGAGGTGCTGGGCCTGGACGAGGTGCTGCTGGCCTCGATGACCGTGAAGGTGTCGGCGAAGACGATGCCGGGCCAGCAGTTCGCCGTGGAGCGCGAGCTGCGCTGGCGGATCAAGGAGGCCTTCGACGCCGCCGGCATCCGGATCATCGGCGGCCTCCAGGCGACCGAAGAGGAGGAGGCCGCCGACCCGACGGCCTCGGTCGCGGCGCCGTCGACGCTGGCCAACCCGGCCTCGCCGCAGTCCCTGGCCACCACCCCGATCCCGCCGCCGGCCGGGCCCGTGTTCCCCAAGTAGCCCCGACGCCCCACGGCTCCCCCGCCCCGCCGGTCTTCCGGCGGGGCGGTTTCATTGACAGGGCTCGGCGAGCAATAGGAAACTTACCTAACAGTTCGCTTCGGTGAGGGAGAGCCTCGTCATGCCCGCCGCCACACCCGGAACGCCCAGCCTGCTGCGCGCCATGAACGACCGCGCCGCCCTGGAGCTGCTGCTGACGCACGGCCCCCTGTCCCGGACCCGGATCGGGCAGCTCACCGGCCTCTCCAAGCCCACCGCCTCCCAGCTGCTGGCCCGCCTGGAGGCCGCCGGACTGGTCGTGGCCACCGGGACGGACGGCGGCCGGCCCGGCCCCAACGCCCAGCTGTACGCCCTCGACGCACGCGCCGCCCACGTCGGCGGCCTCGACGTCACCCCCGACCGGGTGCTCGCCGCCGTCGCCGACCTCACCGGCACCGTCACCGGCCGCTTCGAGCTGCCCTACGCCGAGGGCTCCGACGCCGTCGGCCAGGTCACCGGCGCCCTGGCCGGAGCCCTCGCGGACGCCGGCCTGGGCCCGGCCGACCTGCACCGCGTGGTGATCGCCACCCCCGGCGCCTTCGACCCCCGCTCGGGCCGGCTGCGCTACGCCAGCCACCTCCCCGGCTGGCACTCCCCCACCCTCCTCGACGAACTGGCCGCGGCCCTGCCCGTACCGGTGGAGTACGAGAACGACGTCAACCTCGCCGCCGTCGCCGAACAGCGGCTCGGCGCGGCCCGAGGCCACGAGGACTTCGTCCTGCTGTGGAACGAGGAGGGCCTCGGCGCCGCCCTGGTGCTCGGCGGCCGGCTGCACCGGGGCTGGACCGGCGGCGCCGGCGAGGTCGGCTTCCTGCCCGTCCCCGGACACCCCCTGGTCCGCCAGGTCGCCCGGGCCAACACCGGCGGCTACCAGGAGCTGGCCGGCGTCCAGGCGCTGCCCGCCCTCGCGGCCCGGGCCGGAATCGACACCGCCGGGCTCCCGGACGACGCCCAGGTGCCCGCCGCCGTCGCCCTGCTGCGGCGGGCCGCCGCCGGGCCCGAGGGGGCGCACCTGGAGTTCCTCCGCTCGTACGCCACCGCCCTCGCGACCGGTCTGGCCTCGCTGGTCTCCGTACTCGACCCGGAGATCGTCGTCCTGGCCGGGGACGCGATCGCCGCCGGCGGCGAACCGCTGCGGGCGCTCCTGGAGACCGAACTCGCCGAGCTGGCCCCCTCCCGGCCCCGGCTGGTCTCCGGCGAGGTCCTCGAACGGCCCGTCCTGCGCGGCGCCCTGGAGAGCGCGCTGGCCGCCACCCGCGAGGAAGTCTTCGACACCTCCCGCTGACCCCCACGACCCGCTGGCATCCCCCCTCGGAAGTTCCTCCCCCAGAGAGCGAGCACCGCCATGCCCACAGCCGGACGTCCCACCACCGCGGCAGCCCTGCTCGCCGCCGCGGCCGCCCTGTCCCTCCTCGCCACGGCCTGTACCGGCCAGGGCGCCGCCACCGCCTCCGACGACCCGAAGGCGGACACCACCCTCACCTTCTGGCACGGCTGGTCCGCGCCCGGCGAGGTCAAGGCGATCGAGGAGAACATCGCCCGCTTCGAGAAGGCCCACCCGAACATCAAGGTCAAGGTCACCGGCAACATGACCGACGACAAGATCAACCAGGCGCTTCGCGCGGGCGGCGACAAGGCCCCCGACGTGGTCTCCTCCTTCAGCACCGACAGCGTCGGCAAGTTCTGCAACTCCGGCGCCTTCGCCGACCTCAACCCCTTCCTGAAGAAGTCCGGGGTCGACAAGACCAAGGTCTTCCCCGCCACCCTGCTGGAGTACACCCAGTTCAAGGGCGACCAGTGCACGCTGCCCCTGCTCAGCGACGCCTACGGGCTCGTCTACAACAAGACGGCCTTCGCCGCCGCCGGCATCACCGAACCGCCCCGCACCTGGAGCCAGTTCGCCGAGGACGCCCGCAAGCTGACCAAACCCAGCGGGGACTCCTACGAACAGCTCGGCGTGATGCCCACGTTCCACGGCTACGAGACCGCCCCCATGCGCCTGGCCGCCCAGTGGAGCCCCGCCTACTTCACCCCCGACGGCCGCTCCAACCTGGCCGGGGACCCCGCCTTCGCCAAGATGCTCACCGCGCAGAAGGAACTCGTCGACCAGCTCGGCGGGTACGAGAGGCTGGAACGTTTCCGGGCCGGCTTCGGCGACGAGTGGAGCGCCGAACACCCCTTCCACAAGGGACTGGTCGCCATGCAGATCGACGGGGAGTGGCGGGCCTCGATGGCCAAGGAGGCCGGGGTCGGCTTCGAGATCGGCACCGCGCCCCTGCCCGTACCGGACGACCAGGCCGCCGACTACGGCAAGGGCTACCTCTCCGGCACCGTCATGGGGATATCGGCGGCGAGCCGCAAGCAGAACGCCGCCTGGGAACTGGTCCGGTACATGACCACCGACACCGAGGCGGTGGTCTCCTTCGCCAACGCCATCCACAACGTGCCCTCGACGCTGGCCGCCCTCGAATCCCCGCAGCTGAAGGTGACCCCCGAGTTCAAGACCTTCCTCGACATCGCCCGGCACCCGAAGTCGAACACCACCCCGCCCCGCGCTGACGGCGGCACCTACCAGCTGACCTTCCAGAACTTCGCGTACCGCACCGAGAAGGGCGAGGTCCCCGACCTGCGGGCCGGGCTCGCCGCCACCGACCGGCAGATCGACACCGACATCGCCAAGGCCGAGTAGCCCCATGGCCCCGACCGCCCTCACGGCCAAACACCGCCGGTCCGCCCTGCGGACCCTCGCCTTCCTCTCCCCCTGGCTGATCGGCTTCGCCGTCTTCTTCGCCTACCCGCTGCTGTCCACCGCCTACTTCTCCTTCACCCGCTACGACGGCTTCCGGCCGCCCGCCTTCAACGGCGCGGCCAACTGGAGCTACGTCTTCACCGACTACCCGCTCTTCTGGCCTGCCCTGCGCAACACCCTGTGGCTGGTCGTCGTCATGGTGAGCTGCCGGGTGGTCTTCGGCCTCGGCGTCGGCCTGCTCGTCACCAAGGTCAAGACGGGTGCCGGGATCTTCCGCACCCTCTTCTACCTGCCCTACCTGGCCCCGCCGGTGGCCGCGACCCTCGCCTTCGTCTTCCTCCTCAACCCCGGCACCGGCCCCGTCAACACCCTCCTCGACGGGGTGGGGCTGCCCGGCCCCGGCTGGTTCACCGACGCCGCCTGGTCCAAGCCCGCGCTGACCGCCCTCGCGCTGTGGGGGGTCGGCGACCTGATGGTGATCTTCATGGCCGCGCTGCTCGACGTACCGAAGGAGCAGTACGAGGCCGCCGAGCTGGACGGGGCCGGCGCCTGGGCCCGCTTCCGGCACATCACCCTGCCGAACGTCTCCCCGATCATCCTGTTCGCCGTGGTCACCGGGGTCATCCAGGCCATGCAGTACTACACGCAGCCGCTCGTCGCCGGGAAGGCCGCCGCCGGGGTCATCGGCGGCTCCGGGCAGCAGTTCGAGCCCGGCTACCCCGACAAGTCCACGCTCACCCTGCCCCAGCTGGTCTACAACCTCGGCTTCCAGCGCTTCGACTACGGGTCCGCCTGCGTGCTCGCGCTCGTCCTGTTCGCCCTGTCCATGGCCTTCACCGCACTGCTCATGCGGCGCGGCGGCGGACTGACGGGAGCCGGGCGATGAGCGCCCGCCGCCGGCCCCGGGCCCTCCTGCACTGGATCGGCGTGCACGCCCTGGCCGTGGCCGCCGCCCTGTTCTTCGTCCTGCCCTTCGTCTTCCTGCTGCTCACCTCCCTGATGAGCGACCAGCAGGCCCTCACCCGCGAGCTGTGGCCGCGCACCTGGGAATGGGGCAACTACGCCGCCGTCTGGCACACCCCCGGCTTCCTCACCTGGTGGCGCAACACCCTGCTCTACGCGGGCCTGGGCACCCTGCTGACCGTGGTGTCCTCGGTACCCGTCGCCTACGCCCTCGCCAAGTTCCGCTTCCGGGGCAGCCGGCTCGCCCTGCTGCTCGTGATCGCCATGATGATGCTGCCGCCGCAGGTGGTCGTCATCCCCATGTACCTCTTCTGGGCCCGGGAACTCGACCTGTCGGGCACCCTGTGGCCGCTGATCGTCCCCATGGCCTTCGGCGACGCCTTCTCCATCTTCCTGCTGCGCCAGTTCCTGCTGACCATCCCCGACGAGTACCTCGACGCGGCCCGCGTCGACGGCTGCGGCGAACTGCGCACCCTGCTGCGCGTGGTCCTGCCGATGGCGAAGCCCGGCATCGCGGCCGTCGCCCTCTTCCAGTTCTTCGCCGCCTGGAACGACTACTTCGGCCCGCAGATCTACGCCTCCGACAACCCCGCCGCCTGGACCCTCAGCTACGGGCTGGAGTCCTTCAAGGGCGCGCACCACACCAACTGGAACCTCACCATGGCGGCGACCGTGCTCGTCATGGCCCCCGTGATCCTCCTCTTCTTCCTCGCCCAGAAGGCGTTCGTCGAGGGAGTCACCCTGACCGGCGTGAAAGGCTGAACCCGATGAAACTCGCAGTGGTGGGCGGCGGTTCCACCTACACCCCCGAACTCGTCGACGGGTTCGCGCGGCTGCGCGACACCCTGCCCGTCACCGAACTCGTCCTGATCGACCCCGCCGCCGAACGGCTGGAGCTCGTCGGCGGACTGGCCCGGCGGATCTTCGCCCGGCAGGGGCACCCCGGCCGGATCACCACCACCTCCGACCTGGACGCGGGCGTCGCCGGCGCCGACGCCGTCCTGCTCCAGCTGCGGGTCGGCGGGCAGGCCGCCCGGCTCCAGGACGAGACCTGGCCGCTGGAGTGCGGCTGCGTCGGCCAGGAGACCACCGGCGCGGGCGGGCTGGCCAAGGCCCTGCGCACCGTCCCGGTGGTGCTGGACATCGCCGAACGGGTCCGGCGGGCCGCCCCCGACGCCTGGATCATCGACTTCACCAACCCCGTCGGGATCGTCACCCGGGCCCTGCTCCGGGCCGGGCACAAGGCCGTCGGGCTGTGCAACGTCGCCATCGGCTTCCAGCGGAAGTTCGCCGCGCTGCTGGGCGTGGCGCCCGCCGAGGTCCACCTCGACCACGTCGGCCTCAACCACCTGACCTGGGAGTTCGGCGTACGGCTCGGCGGGCCCGGGGGCGAGGACGTGCTGCCCCGGCTGCTCGCCGGGCACGCGGAGGCGATCTCCGCCGACCTGCGGATGCCGCGCGCGGTGCTGGAACGGCTCGGCGTGGTGCCCTCGTACTACCTGCGCTACTTCTACGCCCACGACGAAGTGGTCCGCGAGCTCGGCGAGAAGCCCTCGCGGGCCGCCGAGGTCGCCGCCATGGAACGCGAACTCCTCGCCCTGTACGGGGACCCCGCGCTCGACGAGAAGCCCGCGCTGCTGGCCAAGCGGGGCGGGGCCTTCTACTCGGAGGCGGCCGTGGACCTCGCGGCGGCCCTGCTGGGCGGCGGCGGCCCGGCCGTCCAGGTGGTCAACACCCGCAACGACGGCACCCTGCCCTTCCTCCCCGACGACGCCGTCATCGAGGTCCAGGCCCTCGTCGACGCCTCCGGCCCGGCCCCGCTGGCCGTCCCCCGGCCCGACCCCCTGTACACGGGGCTCCTCGCGCACGTCACCGCGTACGAGGACCTCGCGCTGGACGCCGCGCTGCGCGGCGGACGGGAGCGGGTCGCCCGGGCCCTGCTCGCGCACCCGCTGGTCGGGCAGTTCGACCTGGCGGAGGGGCTGACGGACCGGCTGCTCGCCCACAACAAGGAGCACCTGCCATGGGCGTGAGCCGCCCCTCCCCCGCCGCGGTGCTCGCGCTGGACGCGGGGAACAGCAAGACGGACGCGGCCCTGGTCGGCGCCGACGGCACGGTCCTCGGCACCGGCCGCTCCGGCGGGTTCCAGCCGCCCCTGACGGGGGTCGCGGCGGCCGTGGACGTCCTCGGGGAGGCCGCGGCGCGGGCCGCGGCGGCCGCCGGGCTGGCCGGGCCGCCGTACGCGGTGCGGATCTCGGCCTGCCTGGCCAACGCCGACCTGCCGGTGGAGGAGCGCCGGCTCGCCGACGCGATCGCCGCGCGCGGCTGGGCGGGGGCCGTCGAGG
Organism: Streptomyces sp. NPDC089915; assembly: GCF_040684675.1. Classification (NCBI taxonomy): domain Bacteria; kingdom Bacillati; phylum Actinomycetota; class Actinomycetes; order Kitasatosporales; family Streptomycetaceae; genus Streptomyces; species Streptomyces sp. NPDC089915. The sequence continues at coordinate 75,695 of NZ_JBFBGN010000005.1, forward strand.
TGCGCAACGACACCTTCGCGGTGCTGCGGGCCGGGGCGGACCGGCCGCGCGGGGTCGCCGTGGTGTGCGGGGCGGGCATCAACTGCGCGGGCATGCTGCCCGACGGGCGCACCGCCCGCTTCGCCGCCCTGGGGCGGATCTCCGGGGACTGGGGCGGCGGGGGCGGCCTGGCGGAGGAGGCCGTGTGGTGGGCGGCGCGGGCCGAGGACGGGCGCGGCGGGCCCACCGCGCTGGCGAAGGCCCTGCCGGGGCACTTCGGGCTGACGGAGATGGCCGGGCTGATCGAGGCGCTGCACCTGGGCGGGATCTCCCGGGGGCGGCTGCACGAGCTGGTGCCGGTGCTGTTCGCGGTGGCGGCGGCGGGGGACCCGGTGGCGTCGGCGATCGTGGAGCGGCAGGCCGAGGAGGTGGTGGCACTGGCGTCGGTGGCGCTGGAGCGGCTGGGGCTGCTGGCGGAGGAGGTTCCGGTGCTGCTGGGCGGCGGCGTCCTCGCGGCCCGCCACCCGCAGCTCGACACCCGGATCCGGGAGCTCCTGTCCGCCCGCGCCCCGCACGCCCGCCCCACGGTGGTCACGGCCCCGCCGGTGCTGGGCGCGGCCCTGCTCGGCCTGGACGCGGCGGCCGCCCCGCCGGAGGCGCACGACCGGCTGCGTGCCCATTTCGAGTGAACGGGCGCCGGCGGCGCCCCCGCGGGGAACCGTGGGGGCGGGTCCGGCGTATTCACGGTGAAGGGGTGGCGGGGGAGGCCGGGGGGAGGGTGATCGGGGCGGTCCGGGGAGGGGATCGCCCAAGATCGAGCACCGGGTGCTGTGGTCCGGCGCCACTACGGCCATACTGCTGCGGAGCAGAGGGACCGAGGGGGAGGTCAGGGTGGCCATCACGACACGCCCGTCCGCGCCCGTGGGCGGCGGCGCCGGGGTGCCCGACGGGCCGGCCGGGCGGGGTACGGCCTGGGCCGAGGGCGTGGAGCGGCTGCGCGCCGCGGCGACGACCGAGCCGGGCCGGCTGCGGATCATCGGCGCGGTACTGGCGGCGCTGGTGCTGCTGTTCGGCGCGGTGGCGGTCTGGGAGGTCTCGGGCCGGGTCACCGCCGCGCAGGACGTGGTGGGCCGCAGCCAGCCGCTGAGCGCGGACGCGGCGAGCATCTACCGTTCTCTGGCCGATGCCGACACCGCCTCCTCCAGCGGCTTCCTCGCGGGGGCGCAGGAGCCCCGCGAGGTCCGCCAGCGCTACGAGAAGGACATGGCGAACGCCTCCCGGCTGCTGGTGAGCGCCGCGGCCAACACGGGGGCCGGCGGGGAGTCCCGCAAGGAGATAGCGCTGCTGGGCGAGCAGCTGCCCCGCTACACCGGCCTGATCGAGCAGGCCCGCGCCAACAACCGGCAGGGGCTGCCGCTGGGCGGCGCGTACCTGCGCTACGCCAACGAGCAGATGAGCACGGTCCTGCTGCCGGCCGCCCAGCGGCTGTACGAGGCGGAGACCGGGCGGCTGTACACCGACTACGACGAGGCCCGGGGCTGGCCGCTGGCGGCGACGGGCGCGGGGGTGCTGGCGCTCGCCGCCCTGGCGTGGGCGCAGCGGCGCAACTACCTGCTGACCAACCGGGTCCTCAACCACGGTCTGCTGGCGGCGACGGCGGCGACGGCCGTGGTGCTGCTGTGGCTGGCGCTGGGGCAGACGCTGGCCCGGTCGGGGCTGGGCGAGGCCCGGGCGAACGGGCAGGAGTCGCTGAAGGTGCTCAACGACGCCCGGATCGCCTCCCTCCAGGCGCGGGCGAACGAGAACCTGACGCTGATCGCGCGGGGCGCCGTCCTGGCCGAGGACAAGAAGTCCGACAAGTACGACGTGGACTACGCGAAGAACATGAAGCAGCTCGACGCGGGGCTGGCGCGGGCGCTGGAGCTGGCCGACGACGCGAGCGGCCGGGATCCGGTGTCGAAGGCCGTGGCGGGCGTGGCCCAGTGGAAGCAGCGGCACGCCGCGGCCCGGGAGAGCGACATGCGGGGCGACTACGACCTCGCCCTGCCCCAGGTGATCGGCGGCCAGGGGCGGACGGACAGCAGCGGTGCCTCGTTCGACACGGTGGACGCCTCCCTGGAGCAGGCCGTGGCCCATGAGCAGAAGCAGTTCACCGCGGCCGCCCGGGGCGGGCTCGGTGCGCTGGGCGGGCTGGTGACGGGGTCGGCGGCGCTGGCCGCCGTCGGCGCGGGGGCGGCCCTCCTCGGCATCGGTCGCAGGCTTTCGGAGTACAGGTGAGTGCGGTGCGGATACGGCGGACACAGGCGGAGCGGCGGCCCGGCCGGCTGCGGCGTGCGGCGGGACGGCTGCGCGGCTGGGGCGGGGTGAGCGCGATGGCCGCCGCCTGTGCGATGACGGCCGCGGCCGTACTGCTGCCGCTGGCGCAGTCCTCGCCGGGCCCGGGGCACCACCCGGGGGTGGTGCGGGAGCCCGCGTCGATGGCGGCGGCGCCCTTCACCCTCGCCGACACCTGCCCGGACCCGGAGGCCAGCCTGCGGCCGTCCGCGCTGGACGGGCCGACGATCGAGCGGATCCGCCGGGCGGGGAAGCTGGTCGCGGGGGTGGACCAGAACAGCTTCAAGTGGGGCTACCGCAATCCTGACGGGCACCTCGACGGCTTCGACATCGATCTGGTGAAGGCCATAGCCAAGGACATCCTGGGCAACGAGGAGGCGGTCATCTACCGGGCGATCCCGACCAGCCAGCGCATCCCGGCGCTCCAGGAGGGCCGCGTCGACATCGTCGTGCGGACGATGACGATCAACTGCAAGCGGCTGGAGGACGTGGCCTTCTCCACCGCCTACTTCGAGGCGGGCCAGCAGGTGCTGGCGCCCAAGGGCTCCCCGATCACGGGGTACGACGCCTCGCTGAAGGGCCGCCGGATCTGCACGGCCGCCGGGTCCACGGCGGAGGCCGCCCTCAAGGCCCAGGGGTACGGGTCGGTCCCGGTGTCGGTGCCGAACCAGCTGGACTGCCTGGTGCGGCTGCAGCTGGGCGAGGTCGACGGGATCATCACCGACAACGCGCTGGCCGCCGGCCAGGCTGCGCAGGACCCGTCGGTGCAGCTGGTCGGCGCGCCGTTCACCCGCGAGTTCTACGGTGTGGCGATGAACAAGGACGCCTCGGACCTGGTGCGCCGGGTCAACAAGGTGCTGGAGAACTACCGCGCGGGCGGTGACCAGAGCCCGTGGGCGACGTCCTACCGCAAGCACTTCGAGGACGTGCTGCCGAAGGCCGCGGTGCCGCCCGCGCCCAAGTACCGGGAGGGCTGAGGCCGGTGGTGGGGGTACCGCCCGCTCGCGGGACAGGATCGGAGCCGTACGTGAGCCAGTCGGGGCTGATGGACCGGGACGACGTCGACCGCGCGCTGACGCGCCTCGGCGCCGAGCACGAGGCCGTCGAGACCTCCCTGCTCGCCCTCCAGGACCACGCCGGGCGCCGGCTGCTGGAGGGTGCGGCGCTGGGCGGGGTCACCAAGGAGCGCTGGGCCGTCGCCGACGCGGCCGTGACCCGGCTGTGGACGTACTTCGACGCCTACAGCGGGGCGCTGGCCGCCGCGCGGGAGATCCGCGAGCGGCGGCGGTGGCCGAGCCGTGAGGACCTGGCCGAGCTGACGGAGCGGCTGCGCGGGCCGGGCGTGACGATCGCGGGGGCCGGGGCGGAGGGCGCCGCGCTGGCGGAGCGGTTCTCGCTGGCCGAGCTGGTGGCCCGGATGAACGAGCTGTACGCCGCCTCGCTGGACGTGGTGGTCGCCGCCGACGCCGTGTGGTCGGCGCTGCCGGCGCGGATCGACCTGCTCGCCGCCGAGCTGCACCGGACGCGTTCGCTGGCGCGTTCGGTGGGGGTCCGGCCGGGTGAGCACCCGTCGGGGGACGAGCTGGAGGAGATCACGGCCGAGCTGGCGCTGCTGCGCGCGGAGGTGATCGAGGATCCGCTGGCCTTCTGGGTGCCCGCTTCGGGGAGTTCCGCCCCGGGCGGCGGCCGTCCCGACACCGCCCGCTACGACCGGTCGGCCCGCGCGCTGGACGACGTACGCCGTGAGGTGGAGGCGGTCCTGACCGTGCGGCAGGACGCGGAGGCGCGGCTGATCGCCCTGCGGGACGTGCTGTCGCGGGCCGACCGGACCCTGGCGGAGGCGCGGACGGCGCGCGGGGAGGTGCTGGCGAAGATCGCGGCGTCGGAGGTCCCGGCGGTGAGCGGTCCGCCGACGGCGCTGCAGGAGCAGCTGGCGGCGGCGGCCGAGTACCGGCGGCGGTCGCAGTGGCACCGGCTGTCGCCGCTGCTGGACTCCCTGGAGGACCGGGCGGACGAGGAACTTCGGCGGGCCCGCGAATCGTTGACGGCTGTGACGGCTCCCCTGGCGGTGCGGGCCGAGCTGCGCGGGCGGCTCGACGCGTACAAGGCGAAGGTCGCCCGGCTCGGGATGGCGGAGGATCCCGTGCTGGTCGAGCGGTACGACGCGGCCCGGCGGATGCTGTGGAGCGCGCCGTGCGACCTGCGGGTGGCGGAGGGGGCGGTGCTGCGCTACCAGCGGGCGGCGGCCGAGGCCCTGGCCCCGCCGGAGGACCACCGGCCCGGGGGGCCGGGGGAGGAGGAGGCATGAGCCCGATCGGAACGGCCTGTCTGCGCTCCGGCTGCCCGGGCGCGTACGAGGACATGGGCGGCGGCGAGGTGTACTGCGACACCTGCGGGCTGGCCCCGGTGGGGGCGGTCGCGGCGGGTGCCGAGGAGCTGGTGTCCCCGCCGACGGGGATGACGAGCGCGGCGCGGCACGGGGACTCCCGGGGGGCGGCGGGCTCGCGCGGCTCCGGCCGGTCGTCGGCGTCGGCGCGTTCGGCGTCCTCCCGGTCCTCGTCCTCGCGCCGCTCGGTGTCGGGCCGGCTGTCGCGCGCCCTGGCGGGCGCGCGGTCCAGCAGGTCGGTGTCGGTGCGCAGTTCGGGTGCGGGGACGGGGCCCTCGGGGCGCAGCAGGCTGGGCGCGGGGCTGGTCAGCGTGCCGGAGGTGCCGCGTCCGGATCCTTCGGCGGCGGTGCTGGAGAACCCGGAGGTGCCGGAGCGCAAGCGGTTCTGCTCGCGTGCGGACTGCGGGGCCCCGGTGGGGCGCGCGCGGGGGGACCGGCCCGGGCGGACGGAGGGGTTCTGCACCAAGTGCGGGCATCCGTACTCCTTCGTCCCGAAGCTGCGCGCCGGGGACGTGGTGCACGGCCAGTACGAGGTGGCGGGCTGTCTGGCGCACGGCGGTCTGGGCTGGGTGTACCTGGCGGTGGACCGGGCGGTCTCGGACCGGTGGGTGGTGCTCAAGGGCCTGCTGGACACCGGGGACCAGGACGCGATGGAGGCGGCGATCTCCGAGCGGCGGTTCCTGGCGGAGATCGAGCACTCCAACATCGTGCGCATCTACAACTTCGTGGAGCACCTCGACCAGCGGACGGGTTCGCTGGACGGGTACATCGTCATGGAGTACGTGGGCGGCAAGTCGCTGAAGGAGATCGCGAACGAGCGGCGCCGGCCGGACGGGCGGCGCGATCCGCTGCCGGTGGAGCAGGCGTGCGCGTACGGCATCGAGGCCCTGGAGGCGCTGGGGCACCTGCACAGCCGCAACCTGCTGTACTGCGACTTCAAGGTGGACAACGCGATCCAGCAGCAGGACCAGCTGAAGCTGATCGACATGGGCGCGGTGCGGCGGATGGACGACGAGGAGTCGGCCATCTACGGCACGGTGGGCTACCAGGCGCCGGAGGTGGCGGAGCTGGGGCCCTCGGTGGCCTCGGACCTGTACACGGTGGCGCGGACGCTGGCGGTGCTGACGTTCGACTTCCAGGGCTACACGAACGTGTTCGTGGACTCGCTGCCGAATCCGGAGCACATCGAGGTGTTCCACCGGTACGAGTCCTTCTACCGGCTGCTGGTCCGGGCCACCGATCCGGATCCGGGGCAGCGGTTCGCGTCCGCGCAGGAGATGGCGGACCAGCTGACGGGCGTGCTGCGGGAGGTGGTCGCGCTGCAGACGGGGCGGCCGCGGCCGCAGCTGTCGACCCTGTTCGGCCCGGAGACGCGCGTGCCGGACACCCGGCTGTACGAGGACACCCCGGACGCGGAGGTCTCCCGCCTGGGCCCCCGCCCCCTCCCCCGCCGGGGCTTCGCCCTGGGCCGCCGCAAGGCCGCGGCGCAGGCCCTCGCGGAAGCGGGCGCCGTGGCACCGGTGCCCGGGCCGGAGGGGCCGGGCACACCCGGGGCCGGGACGTCGGCCGGGGCCGGGGCTTCGGGTGCCTGGGCGGCCGGGGGCGGGGTCGCGGGGTTCGGGCCCGGAGTGCCGGCTGCCGGGGGCGGTGCGGGCGGACCGGGCGGCGGCGGGGTCTCGGTGCTCGGGACGACCGCCACGCACGTGGGGGCCCTCGGCGTGCCCGGGCCCCGGCAGGCTCCGGTGGTCCCGGCGGCGCCGGCCACCGCCTCCCCCGTCCCCCTCCGCACGGCGGCGGGGGCGCCGGGCCCCCTCGACGTGCGCGACACCGCGCTGGCGCTGCCCGTACCGCTGGTCGACGCGGCCGATCCGAACGCCGGGTTCCTCGCGGCGCTCCTCGCCTCCGCCCCCGCCGACCTGCTCGGCGCCCTGGGCGCGGCCCCCGCCGACTCGGCGGAGCTGCGGCTGCGGGAGCTGCGCGCCCGGCTCGAACTGGGTGAACTCGCCCCGGCCGCGCGGGCCCTGGCCGAGCTGGAGGCCAAGTACCCCGACGACTGGCGGGTGGTGTGGGCGCGCGGCATCGCCTCGCTGGCCACCGGTGACGACGAGATAGCGGCCCTGTCCTTCGACGCCATCTACGACGCCTTCCCGGGCGAGCCCGCGCCGAAGCTGGCGCTCGCGCTGTGCGCGGAGATCCTGGGCCAGCTGGACAACGCCGCCGAGTACTACGGGCTCGTCTGGATCACCGACCCCGGATTCGTGAGCGCGGCCTTCGGGCTGGCCCGGGTCCAACTGGCGTCCGGCGACCGGGCGGCGGCCGTCCGCACCCTGGAGTCCGTACCGGAATCCTCCATCCACTACACCGCCGCCCGGGTGGCGGCCGTACGGGCACGCCTGCGCGACAGGTCCCCGCAGGAGGAGCTGCTGGCCGACCTGGGGGCGGCGTCGGACCAGGTCGAGGCGCTGCGGCGGTTCGGGCTGGACCCGGAACGGCAGGAGCGGCTGGCGACGGAGGTTCTGGGCTCGGCCCTGGACTGGGTACTGTCGGGTAGCCGGGGTGCCGACCCCGGCCGGAGCTCGTTGCTCGGCAGTCAACTGGACGAGCGGGGGCTGCGCTTCGGCCTGGAGCGCTCCTACCGCGTCCTCGCCCGGCTGGCGCAGCGGGGCGAGGAGAGGATCGAACTGGTGGAGCGGGCCAACCGTTTCCGTCCCCGGACGTGGGTGTGAGTGATGTCGATGCATCGGCCGTCGGGCTGCCCCAGCTGCGCGGAGCCCCTGGAGGAGGGTGACCGTTTCTGCGGCGTGTGCGGTTACGCCCTCTCCTCCCCGCCCCCTCCCCCGGACCGCACGCCGACCGTGCCCGACCCGTCCGGGGGCGGAGCGGGAGGTCCCGCGTACGCGGCCCGGGTCCCGGCACCCGCGGAGACCGCCGGCCCGGACCCCACCCCCGGCTACGGCAGCCCCGCGCGGCCGGCCCGCGTCCCGGCCCCGACGGGCGGCCCCGGCTACGGCGTCCCGGCGGGCGGGTACTCCGGCGCGCCCGCACGGCAGGAGGACCGCGGCTTCACCCCCTCCGCCGGGGTACCCGCACCCGGCTGGGAGGGCACTCCCGCGACCCCGGGCCCGGCGACGGCCCCCGCCGCCACCCCCCGGAACCCCGCCGCGCCCGACGGCGAATCCCCGTACGGCAGCCCGGAGACCACCCACCCCGGAGCCCCGTACGCCGCGGCCCCGCAGGAGACCCCGTACGGCGGCGCCCGGCATCCGGACCCACAAACGGACCCCTACCCGCCCACGCGAACGGCCGGCTACGACACCCCGGCGGCCCGGTACGACGCCACCCCGCAGGGAACCCCGCACGAGGCCCCCTACGGCAGCACCCCGCAGCCGGGCCCGTACGAGGCCGCACACGAAGGCCCGTCCGGCGCACCCCACATGGCCCCGCACCAGAACCCGCCCGGCGGCGCCCCGCAGCCGGACCCGCACGGCAGCACCCCGCAGGGGAACCCCCGGCCGGGCCCGTACGAGACCGCGCACAACGGCGCGTCCGGCGCCCAGCCGGAGAGCCCTCACGGCTCCCCGACCGCCACCCCGCAGGGGACCCCGCACGAAGCCCCGTCCGCGACCCCGCAGGGGACCACGCAGGGGACCCCGCACGAGGACCCGTACAGCGCCCCGCAGGGGAGCGGTGGCGGGCGGACCTGTGTCGCCTGCCGGGCCGGGTACGTGGACACCGACGGCTACTGCGAGCACTGCGGGCACGCCCAGCCGCGCGAGCGGGACCACCAGGAGGAGGAGCTCTGCAGCGTCGCCGCCGTCAGTGACCGGGGGCTGCGCCACCACCGCAACGAGGACTCCTTCTCGGTGGCGGCCACCGCCCTGCCCGACGGCTCCGCCGCCACGGTCGCCATCGTCTGCGACGGCGTCTCCTCCGCCAGCCGCCCCGACGACGCGTCGGCGGCCGCAGCGGGTGCCGCCAGCGAGGTGCTGCTCGACGCCCTGCCCCGGGGCGCCCAGCCGGCGGAGGCCATGCACGAGGCGATCCTCGCGGCCGGCGCGGCCGTGAGCGCCCTCGCCCCGCAGCCGCCCGGCGCGCAGAACGCCCCCGCCTGCACCCTGGTCGGCGCCGTGGTCAGCGGCGGCCAGCTGACCATCGGCTGGGTCGGCGACAGCCGCGCCTACTGGGTCCCCGACGACCGCGCCGTCCTCCCCCGCCGGCTCACGGAGGACGACTCGTGGGCCGCGCAGATGGTCGCGGCGGGGCTGATGGGCGAGGCCGAGGCCTACGCCGACGTCCGGGCGCACGCCATCACCGGCTGGCTCGGGGCCGACGCGTACGACCTCGACCCGCACACCGCGAGCTTCAGACCGGACCACCCCGGTGTGGTCGTCGTCTGCACCGACGGACTGTGGAACTACGCCGAGTCCGCGGCCGACATGGCCCGGATCCTGCCGCCGGACGCCGCCGAACGGCCCCTGCACTGCGCCCAGGTGCTGGTCGGGCACGCCCTCGACGGGGGCGGGCACGACAACATCACCGTCGCCGTCGTGCCGTTCGCGGCCGGGCCGCCGCAGGAGGAGACGGAAGCGGAACCGGAAGCGGAAGCGGAAGCCGCAGCGGGCCCGGCAGCCGAGCGGCCGCACCCCGCGGCCTGATCCCGAACCGCCCGCCCCGACAGCCCCCGAGGAGTCATCCCGATGGCGAACTTCGCCAAGCCGCGCGCCCCGCGCTTCAGCGTGGAGGTGTACCAGAACGAGTTCCTCCCCGAGGGCGGGCGGGACGTGCACGCCATCGTGACGGTCACCTCCACCGGCGGCGCCACCGCCACCACCACGCGGGCGCTCGGCCAGGACGCGGCCGTCGTGATCATGGTCGACTGCTCGGGCTCGATGGAGTACCCCCCGGAGAAGATGCGCGGCGCCCGCGAGGCCACCGCCGCCGCGATCGACACCCTGCGCGACGGCACGGCCTTCGCCGTGATCGCCGGTACGCACGAGGCCCGCGAGGTCTACCCCGGCCAGGGCCTCCTCGCCACCGCCGGCCCGGACACCCGCGCCCGCGCCAAGGAGGCCCTGCGGGGCCTGAGCGCGGGCGGCGGCACCGCCATCGGCACCTGGCTGCGGCTGGCCGACGGTCTGCTGCGCCGCTCCCCGGCCGCCATCCGGCACGGCATCCTGCTCACCGACGGCCGCAACGAGCACGAGGACCCGGCCGTGCTGCGCGCCACCCTCGACGCCTGCGCCGGCCGCTTCACCTGCGACGCGCGCGGGGTGGGGACCGACTGGGAGGTCAAGGAGGTGACGGGGATCGCGAACGCCCTGCTCGGCTCCGCCGACATCGTGGCCGATCCGGCCCGCCTGGCCGAGGACTTCACGCTCATGATGGAGAAGGTGATGGGCAAGGAGGTCGCGGACGTCGCGCTGCGCGTGTGGACGCCGGTCGGGGCGGAGATCCGGTACGTCAAGCAGGTCTCGCCGTCCGTCCGGGACCTCACGGGCCGCCGCGCCGAGGCGGGCCCGCGCGCCGGGGACTACCCGACGGGGTCCTGGGGGGACGAGTCCCGCGACTACCACGTGTGCGTGCGGGTGCCGCAGGCCTCCGTGGGCCAGGAGATGCTGGCCGCGCGCGCCTCGCTCGTGCTGCCGGGCCCGGCGGGCGAGCCGCGGCCGCCGATCGCTCAGGGGCTGGTCAGGGCGGTGTGGACGAACGATCTCGCCGCCTCGACCGCGATCAGCCCCCAGGTGGCCCACTACACGGGGCAGGCGGAGCTCGCGCAGGCTATCCAACAGGGCCTGGAAGCCCGCAAAATGGGCGATGTCGACGGCGCCACGGCGAAGCTGGGCCGTGCCGTGCAGTTGGCGAGCGCCTCCGGGAACGCCGACACCGCCAAACTGCTCGCCAAGGTGGTGGATGTCGTCGACGCGGCGGCGGGTACTGTGCGGCTGAAAGCGAAGGTCGCCGATGCCGACGAGATGACCCTTGAGACCCGTTCGACACAGACCGTCCGAGTGAAGAAGACCTGAGAAGAAGCCTGCCGCGATGGCGCAGGGAGATGAAGGGGGAAGCTCCGCGATGCCGACCTGCCCGAACGGGCACCAGTCCGCCTCCGACGACTGGTGCGAGGTCTGCGGCCACCGTATGGCCGCCCCGCCGAGCCCCCCTGCGGCCCCCTCCTACGGCTACGGCTACCCGCCCACCACCGGTGAGCCGACCGCCCAGGCGGAGCTGTGCCCGCAGTGCCGGACCCCGCGCGAGGCCATGGCCCCGTTCTGCGAGGAGTGCCGGTACAACTTCCTGACGCGGACGGCGACCCCGCACACCCCGCCGCCGGCCCCGTACACCCAGCCGCCGGCCCCGCCGCTCCCGGACGCGGCCCCGCCCGTTCCCGTCGGCGGCGCGCAGCCCCCGGCGGCCCCGGCCGGTGCTCCGGCCCCGCCGCCCCCGCCGCCGCTCCCGCCGCAGCCGGTGTACTCGCAGGACCACTTCGAGTACCAGGGCTCGCGGCCCTCGCGGGTCAACCGCCCGGCCGAGCCGCTCCAGGCCGACGACGACTGGCTGCTGCCCCCGCCGGCCGCCCCGGAGCCGCCCGCTCCGCCGGTGGCGCAGGCGCCCGTCGCCCCGCCGGTTGAGCCGCCCGCGGCTCCGCCGGTGCCGCCGTCGGCGCTGCCGCCCGTACCGTCCGAGTACCAGCAGCCGGAGTACCGGCAGCCGGAGTACCAGCGCCCCGAGTACCCGCCGGTGCCCGTCCCGGAGCAGCAGCCCGCCGCCACCTGGACGGCGACGATCGGCCCCGACCGCTCGTACTTCATGGCGATGATGCAGCGCAGCGGCCCCGAGGCGGCCGGGCTGAACCTGCCCGCGTACTCGCCCGAGCTGCACCTGCCGCTGTCCGGCGGCCAGATCACCATCGGCCGGCGCCGCGCCTCCACGGGCGAGTCCCCGGACGTCGACCTGTCGGTGCCGCCGGAGGACCCGGGCGTCTCGCACAGCCACGCGGTGCTCGTGCAGCAGCCGGACCTCACCTGGGCGGTGGTGGACCAGAACTCCACCAACGGCACCACCGTCAACATGGGCGAGGAGCCGATCCAGCCCTACGTCCCGGTGCCCCTCGCCGACGGCGACCGGGTCCACCTCGGCGCCTGGACCACCATCACCATCCGGCGCGGCTGAGCCGCTCAGCCCCCGGCCGCGCCGGCGGTCTCCCCCAAGGGCCACACGTAGGGCCCCTGGGGGTCGTCGAGCCAGGCCCACTGTCCCTCGGCGGTGACCGTGACCCCGAACCGCTCGCGCGCCGGGCGGCCCTCGCCGCGCCACAGGTCGAGCGCCTCCCGGGGGCGCAGCACGCCCGCGGTGAGGATCAGCAGGAACTGGAAGCGCTCGTTCTCCACCAGTTCGTACGGGACCCCGTGCAGCGGTCCGCCGGTGCCGGGCGGCGGCGGGCCGGCCGTGGCCCCGCGCAGCGGGACGAAGTAGGCGGAGGTGTGGAGGAAGCGGCCCTCCGCGAAGTCGGGGTCGCGGACGGTGAGCGCGATCAGCCCGGTCGACAGCGGGGCCAGGATCCGCGCCCCTGGCCGGCACTGGCCGAGCCAGGCGTGCGGGATCAGCGGCAGGGTGCAGGTCACCATGATCCGGTCGAAGGGGGCGCGGGAGGGGCAGCCGCGCGCCCCGTCCCCGGTGACGACGGCGGGTCGGTAGCCGAGGAGCGCCAGGTGCGCCCGCGCCGACTCGGTGATCTCCTCGTCCAGGTCGACCGTGGTGACGCGGTCCTCGCCGAGCCGGTGGCAGAGCAGGGCAGCGTTGTAGCCGGTGCCCGCGCCGATCTCCAGCACGCAGTCCCCGTCGCGGACGTCGAGGGCGTCCAGCATCCGCGCCATCAGGGAGGGCTGGCTGCTGGAGGAGAGCAGCTCGCCGTCACGGAGCCGCGTGGCGAGCGGGGCGTCGGTGTAGACCCCGCGCAGCCAGCGGGCCCGCCGCTCGGGGTCGGGGTCCTCGGCCCACAGCCGCTCGTGGCCGGCGCCGCGGCCGGTCCAGAAGTACGGCACGAAGACGTGCCGGGGCACGGCCGCGAAGGCGGCCCGCCAGGCCGGGTCCTCCAGCGCCCCGGCGGCGCTGAGCTCCCGCACCTGGGCGGCGTGCGCGATCTCCCGCAGGTCGCGGGCCGGTTCCTCCGGTCCCCGCGGGGTGTGTGCCGCGTGTGCGTTCCTGCCGCCCGTGCCCATGTCTCCACTGTGCGGCGGGAGGGCTCCACGTGCGAGCCATCCCGGATCCCGGCCGGAGAGTGGTCCTAGGACCCGGGTCCTCCGTCCGGGTGTCTGAGACGATGGTCGGGTGAATGACGATCCGCAGAGCAACGTCCAGGAGACGACCTTCTTCGAGCAGGTGGGCGGCGAGGCGACCTTCCGCCGTCTGGTCCACCGCTTCTACCAGGGTGTCGCGGAGGACCCGCTGCTGCGTCCGATGTACCCGGAGGGGGACCTCGGGCCCGCCGAGGAGCGGTTCGCGCTGTTCCTGATGCAGTACTGGGGCGGTCCGGGCACGTACAGCGAGAACCGCGGGCACCCGCGCCTGCGCATGCGGCACGCCCCGTTCCAGGTGGACTCCGCCGCCCACGACGCGTGGCTGAAGCACATGCGGGAGGCGCTGGACGAGCTGGGCCTGGCACCGGAGCACGAGGCGCAGCTGTGGCGGTACCTGACCTATGCGGCCGCCTCGATGATCAACACGGCGGGCTAGAAAACGAGACTGTGCGCGGCCCCGGGCGGGGCTGCGGACAGGGTCAGACCGGCCGTACCTGGAGGGCGCCGAGCCCGCCGCCCGGTCCGGGCGGGCGGGTCGCGACGGACCCGTACGGGGTGCTCAGCCGCAGCCAGCCGCCGGAGGCGAACAGGGCCAGGGGGGCGGCCGCGCCGGGCGCAGCGGCTCCGCCGGAGGCGGGCGCCGGTACGCGTACGGGCCGCAGGAAGCCCAGGGACTGCGCGGCGTGCGCGGCGCGCAGCGGGAGTGCGGTGTCGCCGACGGTCCGCGACCAGATCTCGCGGCCGATGCGGTCGCGTTCGGAGCGGGTCCGGTGCTGCGGGGGCAGGGCCTCGTCCCGGGCCCGGAACTCGGCGACGGCCGCGGCCAGGGCCGCCCGTACCGCTTCGGGGGCGGGCAGTCCGGGAACGGGCGTCCAGCCTCCCCGGGGCGGCAGGACACCGGTCCAGGGCGGGCCGGTGACGGCGCCCGGCACCCGGGCCCCGGCGCCGGTCTCGTCGACCGACTCCAGCAGCTCGCCGGCGGAGACGGTCACGTCCAGCGGTGTCGCGAGGGGTGCGGCGAGCCGCACCGCGCGGACGGCGAGCACCTCGAAGGAGGGCGGCCGTCCGAAGACGGCGAGCGCGCCGCCGCCCGCCCGCGCCTGCAGGCGGACCGCGGCGGCGCGGTCGTAGTGCACCAGCCGGCCCAGGAAGGCGGCGAGGTCCGCCGCCTCCCCGGAGTCGGCGAAGTACAGCTGGTCGGTCATGCCGCGATGCGCCCTTCCGCGCCCTTGCGGCGGTCGGCGACACGGCCCGCGGGCTCCTCCAGGTACTCCTGGAGGAAGACCCGCTCCTCGTCGGTGATGCGGCGGGGCCGCCCCTCGGCGAGGTTGTAGGGCACGACGACCGTCTCGGCCCGGACGTAGACCGTCTCGGGCGCGTCCTCGGTCGCCTCGTCCTTGACCTCGTAGCGGATGGTCAGGGACGCGGCGCCTATCCGGGTGACCCAGGACTCGATGAGCACCGGCTCGTGCCGGTGCACGAGGGGCAGCTTGTAGTCGATCTCGTGACGGGCCACGACGGAGCCGCCCGTGAAGGACTCGCTGCCCTCACCGGGTGCCAGGCGGAACATGAAGTCGATGCGCGCCTCCTCCAGGTAGCGGAGGAAGACCACGTTGTTGACGTGCCCGAAGGCATCCATGTCCGCCCAGCGCAGCGGGCACCGGTAGTGGTGTCTGGCCATGTGCTCGACCTAGCCCCGGGTGAGCTTCTTGTAGGTGGCGCGGTGCGGACGGGTCGCGTCCGGGCCGAGCCGCTCGATCTTGTTCTTCTCGTAGGACTCGAAGTTGCCCTCGAACCAGAACCACTTCGAGTCACCCTCGTACGCGAGGATGTGCGTGGCGACCCGGTCCAGGAACCAGCGGTCGTGGGAGACGACCACGGCCGCACCGGGGAACTCCAGCAGCGCGTTCTCCAGGGAGCCCAGGGTCTCGACGTCGAGGTCGTTGGTGGGCTCGTCGAGGAGCAGCAGGTTGCCGCCCTGCTTGAGGGTGAGCGCGAGGTTCAGGCGGTTGCGCTCACCGCCGGAGAGCACGCCGGCCGGCTTCTGCTGGTCCGGGCCCTTGAAGCCGAAGGCGCTGACGTAGGCGCGGGACGGCATCTCGACGTTGCCGACGTTGATGTAGTCCAGCTCGTCCGACACGACCGCCCAGAGGGTCTTCTTGGGGTCGATGTTGGCGCGGCCCTGGTCCACGTACGAGATCTTGACGGTCTCGCCGACCTTGATCTCGCCGGAGTCCGGCGTCTCCAGGCCCTGGATCATCTTGAAGAGCGTGGTCTTGCCGGCGCCGTTGGGGCCGATGATGCCGACGATGCCGTTGCGCGGCAGCGTGAAGGACAGGTCGTCGATGAGGACCTTGTCACCGAACGCCTTGGAGAGGTTGTTGACCTCGACCACGATCGAGCCCAGACGCGGGCCCGGCGGGATCTGGATCTCCTCGAAGTCCAGCTTCCGCATCTTGTCGGCCTCGGCCGCCATCTCCTCGTAGCGGGCGAGACGGGCCTTGGACTTGGCCTGGCGGCCCTTGGCGTTGGAGCGGACCCACTCCAGCTCTTCCTTGAGGCGCTTGGCGCGCTTCTCGTCCTTCTTGCCCTCGACCTTGAGGCGCTCGGCCTTCTTCTCCAGGTAGGTGGAGTAGTTGCCCTCGTAGGGGTGCGCGCGGCCGCGGTCGAGTTCGAGGATCCACTCGGCGACGTTGTCGAGGAAGTAGCGGTCGTGGGTGACGGCCACGACGGCGCCCTTGTACTGGGCCAGGTGCTGCTCCAGCCAGTTCACGGACTCGGCGTCGAGGTGGTTGGTGGGCTCGTCGAGGAGCAGCAGGTCGGGGGCCTCCAGCAGCAGCTTGCAGAGGGCCACGCGGCGCTTCTCACCGCCGGAGAGGTTGGTGACGGGCCAGTCGCCGGGCGGGCAGCCCAGGGCGTCCATGGCCTGCTCCAGCTGGGCGTCGAGGTCCCACGCGTTGGCGTGGTCCAGGTCGTCCTGGAGCTTGCCCATCTCCTCCATGAGCTCGTCGGTGTAGTTCGTCGCCATTTCCTCGGCGATCGCGTTGAACCGGTTGAGCTTGGTCTTGATCTCGCCGACGCCGTCCTCGACGTTCTCGAGGACCGTCTTGGACTCGTCGAGCTTGGGCTCCTGCATGAGGATGCCGACGGAGTAGCCGGGCGACAGGTAGGCGTCGCCGTTGGACGGCTGCTCGATGCCCGCCATGATCTTCAGGACGGTCGACTTGCCGGCGCCGTTCGGGCCGACCACGCCGATCTTCGCCCCCGGCAGGAAGTTCAGGAACACGTCGTCGAGGATCACCTTGTCGCCGTGCGCCTTGCGCGTCTTGCGCATGGTGTAGATGAACTCAGCCAAGAGAAACCGTCCGGCAGATCGATGGTGGGCAGATACACCCCATACTGCCGTACGTCCATCCCCGGGGGGAAACGCGTATGGTCAGGGCCCTGATCTGCGGGATCCACACCGTGGGACGGCGGCGATCCGCCGGAGTGGCGCGCACGGCCGTCGCGCCCGCGCGGGCGGTGCGGGAAAAGCCCGGCGGGGACCGCGGGCGGGCGGCAGGATGGCGGCCGATCCCGGTTCCGGCGCCAGTCCCGGTCCTGGTCCGGGCCGCATCCCCCGGAGGACGCAGCAACAATGGAAAGCACCCTGATCGCGCTCGCCGGTACGACGATCGCCGTGGTGGGAACGCTCCTGGCCCCCGTCCTGTCGCAGCGCCTGCTGTCACGGGCGCAGTCGGACCAGTTCGAGCGGCAGGAGCGGGCGGCCGACGCCCAGTGGGCGCGTGAGCAGCGGGTGGCCGAGCTGGACAAGCGGCGCGAGTGCTACGTGGCGGCGAACTCCGGCTACCGGCGGTACCGGGTCGAGCTGATGAACTACCTGTGGCGGGTCCACAAGGGGGAGGTCACCCCCGAGGCCCGGGAGGGTCTGGACGACGCCCGGCACACGATGCACGCCGCCTTCGCCGAGGCCCAGATGGCCGCCTCCGACCCGGTCCTGGCGGAGCTGGACGCCATGGCGCAGACCCTCGCCCGGGCGTACGACCGGGTGATGCGGCTGGAGGAGGGCGATGACGCGCCGGAGGGTGCTTTCGAGGAGATACGGGTGTCGCTGCTGCGCGCCAACGACCAGTGGGTAGGGATGCGGGGGGTGATGCGGGCCGACCTGGGCGTGCCGGGGCGGGCCGGCCCGTGAGCTCAGCTGGGGCGGTAGACGGACAGGGCGTCGGGGAGGGCGTCGAGGACGAGGGCGGGCGGGGCCTTGGCGTATTCGCCGTCGTAGGCGAAGGGGGTGCCGGGCGGGATGTCCTCGATCCTTAGGCGGCGCAGGCGGACGGCCGTGTGCGCCGGGGACCGGGTCAGCGGTCCGGCCAGGGCCGCGGCGAGGAGGCGGGGGCCGGGGCGGCCGCCTCCGTGGACCAGCCGCAGGTCGAGGAGGCCCTCGCCGAGGCCGTCGCGGCGGCGGGGGGTGGGGCCGGTGCCGTGGTAGGTGCCGTTGCCGGCGAAGAGCAGCCAGGCGCTGCGGGGCCGCCCGGCCAGCGTCAGCCGTACGGGGCGCTCGGCGCGCAGCACCCGCCAGGCGGCGGCGAGCGCGGCCGGCCCGCCGCCGATCCGCGGCGCCCAGCGCAGCCGGTGGCGCAGCAGCTGGGGGTAGACCCCGAAACTGAAGGTGTTGAGGAAGTACCCGCCCCCGCCCCCGCTCCCTTCCCCGCCGTCGCCGCCGTCCCCCTCGGTGGCCCCCGAGGCGCCCGCCGGGGTGAAGCGGCCCACCGCGACGCGGACCGCCTGGCCCTCGGTGACCGCCCGGCAGGTGTCCTCCGCGCCGGTGAGGCCGAGGTCGAGGGCGAAGTGGTTCAGGGTGCCGCCGGGGAACACCGCCAGCGGAACCCCGGCGCGCAGGGCGGCGGTCGCGGCGGCGTTGACCGTGCCGTCGCCCCCGCACACCCCGAGGACCTCCGCCCGGGCCGCGGCGGCCGTCAGCTCCGCCTCCAGCTCCTCGCCCCCGCACTCGACCACCTCCGCCCGCGGCAGCCGGTCCCGCAGGACGCCGAGCACCGCGTCCCCGGCCGTGCCCGCGCCGCTGTTCACCACCACCGTCAGCCCGGCGCCGTCCGGCAGGGCGGGCACCCCGGCGGCCGGCCGCTCGTCGCCCGGGACGGCCCGCGCCCGCCGCGCCCCCCGCGCGAGCTCGCGCACGGTGAGCCCCGCCGCCACCCCGAGCAGGGCGCCCGCCGCCACATCGGACGGGTAGTGCACACCGGTGTAGACGCGGGAGAACGCCACCGACGCGGCCACGGGTGCCACCACGGCCCCCCACGCCGGGGACTCCAGCGCCAGCCCGGCCGCGAAGGCGAACGCCGAGGCGGAGTGCCCGGACGGGAAGGAGGTGGTCCACGGCTGCACGGCCGGCCGCCGCACCAGCGGCACCCCCTCCAGCAGGGGCCGCGGCCGGCGGACGGACCACTTGCCGACGGTGTTGACGGTCGCCGAGGCCAGCGCGAGCGAGGCCGCCGCCCGCAGCGCGGCCTTGCGGGTGCGCGCCGAGCCGAGGACGGTGAGCCCCGCCGCGATCCCGCCCCACAGCACCCCGTGGTCGGCCGCCCGGCCGAGCGCGGGCAGCGCCCGCTCGGCCGCCGGCCAGTGCCGTCGGGCCACGGCGTCGAACAACCGCCGGTCCCATTGCGCGGCGGTGCCCCGCCAGGTCAGTCGCTGCTCCCGGTCTGCCATTTCCCGCGCTTACCCGGGCCGTCGGCCCGTGAAGCACCCCGCCCGTCTTCCACCCCCGTTCAGCCCTCTCCCTCCCCTTCCTCTCCTTCCAGCGGCCGCTTGCGCAGCAGCAGGACCACCATGCCGCCCAGCACCACCAGGCCCACGGCGAGCGAGGCGATCACCGGGGTGGCCGCGGAGCTGCCGCTGACGGCCAGCCGCTCCTCCTCGGGTGACTGCGCCGTCGGCCCGGCGTCGGGGGCCGGGGCCACCTCGGCGCTGCCGGCGAGCGTGCCCACCTTCCCCGCCGGGCCCGCCGGCGGCTGCGGCCAGACCGCCGTGGCGGTGGCGGCCGCGGCCGACTCGCTGGAGCCGGCCACGACCTGCGCCTCGGCCGGGATCCCGCTGCTGAAGACCCGCCCGACCGGCACCTTCGTCGAGCCCTGCACCGTCACCGAGGCGGTCCCGTCGGGGGTGCCGGCGGGCACCTCGAAGAACAGCCGGCTGCCGTTGGCCGCGGTGCTCACCTGCCGCCCGTCCTCGTCGACCACCCGCACCCCCATGGCCAGGGCCGCCGCGTCGGGGGTGACGGTGACGCTCTGCGCCCCCGTGCGGACGGTGACCGGGCCGAGCCGGGTTCCGGTCGGTCCCGTCACCGGGCCGGTGACCCGGCCGGGGTCGAGCCCCAGCGAGGCGGGCGGTTCCGGCAGTCGGCCCGCCTCCCGCTGGAGGTAGCCGGCCAGCTTCTCGGCCGCCTGGTCCGCCGCCTCCACCTGCGCCCCGTCCGCCAGCCTCCAGATCGCCACCTGGGTTCCGGCGGCGGCGCTCTCCGCGGTCAGCGCCCCGGCCCCGGCCGCCTTCGCCAGCCCGGCCAGGTCGTTGTGCTGCGGATAGGAGTGTTCGAGGACCCAGCGGATGCGGCCGCCCGCCTCGCTGCTCCCGGCGAGGGGGCTGCCGCCCCAGCCGCTCTCGGTGTAGCGGGCCTGGGGCTGTGCGTTGCCCTCGACGCCGACCCCGTACGTCTGGAGCATGCCGCCGCCGTCGACCCGCATCTCGAACAGTCCGGCCGGGATCTGCCGGACCGAGCCGTCCCGGGCGTGCAGGACCGCCTGGCCGTAGGTCTTCAGACCGTCGAGCACGGCGCGCGCGCCGCCGGCCGACGCACCGGCCGAGGCCGCCGGGTCGGCGTCGGCCCAGGCCCGGGCGCCGGGGGCGGCGGTGAGGGCCGCGGCCAGCAGGGCCGCCGCCAGCGGCCGCCGCGCGGAGCCCCGCACCGCGCCCCCCGCGCCGGCGGGAGCGGACCCGGCGGGAACGGACCCGGCGGCGGAAGGTCCCAGGTCGGCACCCTCACCGGAACGGGGTTCGGGACCTGGACGGGGATCGGGTCCGGTACGGGGATCGGGGACCGCCGGGCCGGCGGGCACGGCGGGCGCGCCCGGAAGCGGAACCACCGGTGGGGCCCCCTCCGCGGCCGCCGGAGCGGGGGCCGGTCCGCCCGTGGACGCGGCGTGGGACTCGAAGGACGCGCAGGACGCGGGAACAGCAATCGACACAGTCTTCCCCTTCGGGCCAAAGACCCAGGTGCCCGTGAATACCGGGGAATCCTAGCCCCATCGAACACTCAGACCACCGCCGCCTTCTGAGGGCCCATCAGCGGGGTCTCCGTCTTGACCACCCTGCGGAAGGCCGCAGTTCCGCGGTTCAGGTCGTGTCCGACGGCGATCGCGTCGATGTCCGCCGAGAACCAGCGGCCCCCTTCGCCGTCGGGCGGCCCCTCCCTGACCCTCAACCGGCCGTGCACCACCAGCGGTTCCCCCACCGAGACGGAGCTGGCCAGGTTCACCGCCAGCACCCGCCGCGCCCACACGGTGTAGAAGCTGGTGGTGCCGTCCGTCCAGGCCTCGGCCCGCCGGTCGAAGTACCGCGGGGTCACCGCGAAGCGGAACCTCGCCGACGGTCCGGTGGCCGTCTCCTTGAAGTCGATCCGCGTCGCCACGTGCCCCACCAGCGTCACCAGGGTGTCGTTCATCCCGGTCGCCTCCCCGCGTTCCGTACGGCTCGTGCGGACCCTCCGCACGAGGTACGGACCATGCTGGCCCGGCCCCCCGACCGGCCGCTCCCGCCTGTGGACTACTGGCGGGTTGTGGACAACCTCGTCCCCCCGGCGGAGACCGTCGCGTACTGCTCCCGGACCTCCCGGTAGCGCAGCAGCTCGGCCGCCACCGGCTCCAGCACCCGGGCCCGGCCGCAGCCCGCCGCCGCCTGCCGCAGCCGCCGCTCGGCGTCCTGCCCGTACCTGCGGGCGGGCCCCCGGGCCGCGATCGAGCAGGCCCACTCGACCAGCGGACCGCCGACGATGCCCGCCACCATGAACAGCACGGGCGGCAGCAGCCTCGGTTCCAGGACCCCCGCGATCTGCCCGACCAGCCACAGCCCGCCGAAGACCTGCACCAGCGTCATCGCGGCCTGCGCCAGCACCGCCGCCGGCCACCAGGCGGGCCGGGGCGGCTTCGTGCCGGGGGCCGGGACGGCCGGGCCGAGGGTCACCGCCAGCTCGTCCAGCGCCTCCGGCAGCCGGGCGGCGCCGCGCACCGCCGTCTCCCGTACGGCCTGCGCCCAGGGTTCGGGCAGCCCGACGACCGCCTCGTCGGCGACGGTCCGCACGGCCTGCTCCACCCGCTGCCGGGCGGTCACCTCCTGCTCGACCGGCGCGGGGGCGGCCGCCGTGGAGCGGCCGATCACGGCGAGGGCGGACAGCCCGGCGAGCGTACGCGGGGCGCGCCGGCTCTCGTACCAGCGCCACAGCCGCAGCCAGGGCGTCCCGCAGGCCTTGCCGGCGTTGCGCCGCCAGGCCCGTTCGGCGGCGAGCCCGGCGGCGTACGCCCCGACGGCCTCGGCGAGGCGGTCCTCGAACTCGGCGCGCGCCGTCTCGCCGATCTCGGGACCGAAGGACGCGCCCCGCCCGTCGGCGACGTACAGCGGGCGCAGGCGGGCGGCGGCCCGGTCGACGTCGGCGGCGATCCGCCGGGTCGCGGCGCCCTTCTCCTGGGTGAACTGCCCGAGGAGCTCGCGCAGTTCCCCGACCCCTTCACCCGTCAGGGCGGACAGTCCGAGGACGGTGGCGCCGGGTTCGCCGTGCTCGCCGAGCGCGATGCCGTCCTCGTCGAGGAGCCGGCGCAGGTCGTCCAGGACCAGGTCGGCGGCCTCGCCGGGCAGCCGGTCCACCTGGTTCAGCACGACGAAGGTCACCTCGGCGTGCCCGGCCAGGGGCCGCAGGTACCGCTCGTGCAGGACGGCGTCCGCGTACTTCTCCGGGTCGACGACCCAGATGACGGCGTCGACCAGCGCCAGGACCCGGTCGACGTGTTCGCGGTGGACGCCGAGTGCCGAGTCCAGGTCGGGCAGGTCGACGAGGACCATCCCGCGCAGTGCCTCGGCCTCGGTGGTCTCGCGGGGGCGGCGGCGCAGCCGGCCCGGGATCTCCAGCCGGTCCAGCAGTCCGGCGGCCCCGTCCGACCAGCTGCAG
The DNA here is from genome assembly GCF_040684675.1 of Streptomyces sp. NPDC089915. NCBI lineage: Bacteria > Bacillati > Actinomycetota > Actinomycetes > Kitasatosporales > Streptomycetaceae > Streptomyces > Streptomyces sp. NPDC089915. The sequence continues at coordinate 97,923 of NZ_JBFBGN010000005.1, forward strand.
GCGATCGGCGCGGCGGTGGTCGGCCGGCGCAGTCCGGTTTCGGAGATCTGCACTCCGGCGAGTGAGTTGAAGAGCGTGGACTTGCCGCTTCCGGTGGCTCCGGCGACGGCGACGACCGTGTGCTGGGCGGACAGGCCCCGGCGGGCGGCGGCCTCGTCGAGGACCCGGCCGGCTTCGGCGAGGGTCTTGCCGTCGAGGCGGGTGCGGGAGAGTCCGACCAGCTGGCGGAGGGCGTCGAGGCGGGTGCGCAGGGCCTGGGCCTCGGGGCTGAGGGGTGGCGCGGGGGCCTTGCCGCCGTCGCTCCCGGCGCCGGAGACGGCCCGGACGAGGGCCTCGTCGCCTTCGTCCGCGTCCACGTCCACGTCGATGTCCGTGTCCGCGCCCGGTTGCTCGTCGAGCTCCTCGACCGTGGGCCCCTCGTCGGCGCCGCGCGGCCGGGACCTGCCGAACCCCCCTTTCCGGGCGGTCCGGTGGCGTGAGCGTGCGATGAAGCCGTCGTCCCAGCGGTCGGCCGCCCGGTCGGCGGCGCGGACGTCCGCACGGCCGTCCGGGCGCTCCGGGCCCGGGTCGGCGCTCCGGCCGGCGGACCGGTCCCGGGCGCGTTCGCCGGCCCGGGCGCGCGGGCGCGTCCCGTCCCCGGCCGGGTCGCCGACGTGGTCGCGGTCCCCGGCGTGATCACGGTCGCGGTCGGTCAAGGCGGTCACCCCCTCACCTCTCCTTCTGCAGTACGGACAGCGCCGCGATCAGCTCGGCCTGTGGTTCCGGGGTCACTTCGAGCGCCTGGAGCGGGGCGAGCCGGCGGTCCCGTTCGGCGCGCAGGACCTGGTCGAGGTGGTCGCTGACGACCTCCCCGCCCCGGTCGCGCAGGCGTACGGCGGCCTGTACGCCGATCCGTTCGGCGAGCTTCTCCCCCGCCGGGCGGGCCCGTTTGCCGCCGAGGAGGGCGGCGACGAGGAGGGCCGCGATGCCGTCGGGGTCGGGAGCGGGCTGCCGGTCGAGCTTGGCGACCTCCTCCTCCGCGAGCTCCTCCAGCACGCGCCGCCAGCGCCGTACGGCCATGCCGATACGTTCCGCCGCCTCCCGGTCGGGCCCGGGCAGCGGCACCGCACCGGCGGCGGGCTCACCGCGCCACGCGGCGGCGATGCGCTCGTCGGCGGCGGCGACGGCGCACTGGAGCAGCGCGGCGAGGGATTCGGCGAGGGAGTCGAGCAGTTCGTCGGCGCTGGTGTCGAGGGGGTAGCCGCGCCAGCGGGTGAGGGCGTCGCCGGCGAGGACGGCGCCGCTGTCGAGGCGGCCCTGCACCCGTTTGCCCTCCCTCTTGTACGCGTCCTCGACGGCCGAGGTCAGCCGGACGGCGGCGGCGTGCTGGGCGGCGACGGCGGAGGCGAGTTCCGGCATGCGGCGTCCGAGGGAGTCGAGCGCGCCGAGGGCGGTGCGGCCGACGGCGTACTGGCGGGCGGCCGGGTCCTGGACGTGGTGGCTGAGCCAGGCGAGCAGCGGTGCGACGGCGCTGGCCGGCAGCAGTCCGCCGCCGCCGGCCGACTCCGGCAGTTCCGGCACCGTGAACCGCGGTACGTCGCCCAGCCCGGCCCGGGTGAGCAGGGCCCCGTACTGGCGCGAGACCTCGGCGAGCACCTGGTGCGGGACCCGGTCGAGGACGGTGATCAGGGTGGCGTTGTACTGCTTGGCGGTGCGCAGCAGGTGCCAGGGGATGGCGTCGGCGTACCGCGAGGCGGTGGTGACCATGACCCAGACGTCGGCGGCGCAGATCAGCTGGGCGGCGAGGGTCCGGTTCTCGACGACGAGGGAGTCGATGTCCGGGGCGTCGAGGAGGGCGAGGCCGCGCGGGAGGGTGGAGACGGTCTCGATCCGCAGTTCGCGGGTCGTGGGGCCGTGGTGCGCTCCGGGCCGGCGGCCCTTGCGGGAGGCGGGGAGCAGCTCGTCGTCGTCCTGGGGCGTCCAGAGGCGCATGAGGTCGGGGAGGACCCGCATTCCGGCGAACCAGTGGTGGTCGTCCGGGTGGCAGACGAGCACCGGGGTGCGGGTGGTGGGGCGGAGCACTCCGGCTTCGCTGACCTGGCGGCCGACGAGGGAGTTGACGAGGGTGGACTTACCGGCTCCGGTGGACCCGCCGACGACGGCGAGCATCGGCGCCTCGGGCGCCTTGAGCCGGGGTACGAGGTAGTCGTCGAGCTGCGCGAGCAGCTCGGCTCTGGTCTGGCGGGCGCGCGGCGCGCCGGGCAGGGGCAGCGGCAGACGCACGGACGCGACCCGGTCGCGCAGGGCGGACAGGGCATCGAGCAGCTGAGGCCGAACATCCAAGGTCACCACATGCGAAGAATGCCCAATTTGAGACCATTTTTGAAGCTTATACGCCCTCTGCGCGCCGACCGCGACTCCGGTGGGACATCATGGACACCGAGGACGAGTGGGACGCAGGCATAACGAGTGCACAACACCCAGGCCGCCGCGGCGCAAAAGCGGTGCGAGAATCGCACCTGCCTGCGATTATCGGGACCGCTTCACCGAACCTCCACAAGGTGGCACGCGAGCGAAGCAACCGGGACAAGGCAACCGGAGCCCTATCCTTGACCCGGCACGGACCGCAGTCCCACCCCCACCAAGGGGCTCCAGGCCACCACGGTCACCACCGGCCCCCGTAGCTCAGTGGATAGAGCAGGCGCCTTCTAAGCGCTTGGCCGCAGGTTCGAGTCCTGCCGGGGGCACTTCTCCTCCTCCTGACCGAGGAGCCCTGCACGGGCGTCCCTCGGGACGCCGTCCACCGGTGGCGGAAAATCACCCGACCGGATCCTTGCAGCCGCAAAAGCGCCGTCGCCCGGACGGGCGGTTCACGGCGCGGGCGGCTGCGCCGGGACGGGTTCCGCGGAGGCGCCGAAGGCCCTGACCGCCTGGTAGTACGTCCAGGCCGTGCCCTCGCAGGAGGCCTTCCTGCCTCCCGCGTACCGCGCGCAGACCCGCTCCAGGTCCGCGTGGAAGGCCTCGTCGAGCCGCGATTTGTTGGCCTGGAAGGCGCCCGCCGCCCGGTAGTTGCGGTATCCGAAGTCGTGCCGGGCGCACGCCTCCTTGAAGGGGAAGCCGAAGGGGTTGTCCGGGGAGGACGTGCAGTAGTCCGTCGACCAGTCGAAGCCGTACGCGGCCCAGTCGGCCCGGTGCGCCCGCGCGGCGAGCCAGGCTTGCTGGCTGGCCCCGTCGGTGCGCGTCCAACGGCTCAGCACCTGCGGTTTGTCCGCCGGTACCGCCGGGGCCGCCGACGCCGGCGCGGCGAGGGCGAGCAGGGCGGCGACCTGCGCGAGGAGGGGGAGGAGGCTGCGGCGCATGGCGTTCCTGCGGGGCGCGGGGCGGCGGACGGAGGGCCGCCCCGGGAGCCGGAGACCGCCGCCGCGCCGGGAGTTGACGGGGACTTCCCTATAACGCGGCCCCGGCCCGGGCGTTTCGCCACACGACGGGTTGACGGCGGGGCGGACCACTCTCAGGTATGACTCCGTATGCGACTTGCGGCAGATTCGAAGTTCGTACCCGGGAGGGACGCGTGAACGGCCCCCGGCGCGAACACTTGTCGGTATGAACCGCCGTCCGCTCGTCATCGCCGCCGCCATCGTGGGAGCCCTCACCACGGCCGCCTTCGCGCTGCCCAACCTCCCGCCCAACCCGGTCACGAACGCCCTCAACGACCGGTTCTTCAAGGAGAAGGGCCGGCACTTCGCCACCGCCCGCGCCGCCGAGGCGCACACGCGCGGGGACCGCAACCTCGCGCTGCCCAGCTGGATGCCGAGGGACGCCACGGACATACGCATCCAGGCCCGCACCGACGGCAAGGCCCGGCTCATCAGGTTCACCCTCGGCAAGACGCCCCTCGACGGCCCGCAGTGCGCGGCGGAGGCCCCGAGGAAGGCGGGCGGCCCCCGGCTGGGCGCCCGCTGGTGGCCGCGCGACATCCGGGCCGAGGAGCGTCCCGAGTGCCGGGACCGCTACCAGTACCAGGTGTCGGTGCGCGGGAAGAAGGTCTACGCCTGGACCGACGGGACGCCCTCCCCGGGGGCGCGAATACCGGAGGGCGTACCGGCCGTCCCCCAGCCGGGGGCCGTCCCGGCCGTCCGCCGCTGACGGGTCAGTCCCGGGCGAGCAGCTCGGCGGTGGCCCGGGCGAAGCCCTCGGGGTTGTCCAGCATGATGTTGTGCCCGCACTCCGGCACGGGGACGACGGCGACCCCGGCGGCCTCCAGGGCCTCGGCCCCGGCGGGGGCCCCGTCCGCCTCCGGGTGGAGGAAGCCGCGCGGGACCTTCAGCTCCAGCAGCAGCTCCCGCATGGTGGGCGTCGTGCCCGCGGCGAGGTGCACGGCGCTGCGGTACAGGCCGGTGCGGCCGGCCAGCCGCATGGTCGACCACCAGTGGGCGCCGGCCCGGTCGCGGACCTCGGCCCAGCCGCCGGCCAGGAACTCCTCCTCCGTGTAGGAGGCGATCCCGCTGCTGCCGGCGGTGCCCGGGGCGGGCGGCAGGGGGTCGAGGTTGGCGTCGACCAGGACCAGGCGGGAGACCAGGTGCGGGTGCCGGGCGGCCAGCACGATGGCCACCGCCCCGCCCATGCTGTGGGCGATCACCTCGGCCGCGCCCGAGCCGGCGGCGGTGAGCGCCCGGGCGACGGTGTCCGCGTGTGCCTCCAGCGTGTACGGGAAGGCCTCGGGGCGGTCGCTGTGCCCGTGCCCGAGGAGGTCGAGCAGCAGCGAGCGCCGCCCGGCCAGCCGGGGGTGTACCGCGCTCGCCGCGAAGTAGGCGGGCGCGGTGGATCCGAGCCCGTGCAGGTAGAGCCGGGCCGGCTCCTCCCCCGGGAGTTCGGCCCAGCGGATCCGGTCGCCCTCCGGTGTCACTGCGGCACTGCGCACGGTGTGTTCCCCCCTGAGTCGTCCACGGTCGGCCGAGCACGAGGTTAACCGCGGCGGCGACCGGCCCGACTACTCTCGAGAGGTGATCGCGGAACTGAACCAACTCGACGGCGCGGAGCCCCGGACGGGGGTACTGCCTACGGGCTCCGGCTCGGCGGTGTGGGCGCTGGACACCACGCGCGGGGTGATCGGCGGGCACGAGGCCGGCGGGGCCGAGGCGCTGCTGGACGACGACGAGCGCAGGCGGGCGTCCCGCCTGCTGCGCCCCGGCGACCGGCGCACCTACCTGGCCTCGCACCTGGGGCTGCGGGTGCTGCTCGGCGGGTACCTGGGGGTGGCGCCCGGGGAGGTCCGGCTGGTCCGGGAGGACTGCCCGAGCTGCGGCGGTCCGCACGGGCGGCCGGCGGTGGCCGGGGGCGGGGTGCACTTCTCCCTGTCCCACAGCGGGGACCTGGCGTACTTCGCCTTCGCGGGGGTGCCGGTGGGCGTGGACGTGGAGGGGCTGCCGAGCGCGGAGGCCGTGGCCGACGTGCTGAGCAGTCTGCACCCTGCGGAGGCGGCCGAGATCGCAGCCCTGCCGGAGGACGGCCGGCGGGCGGCGCTGGCCCGGGTGTGGTCCCGCAAGGAGGCCTGCCTCAAGGGCATCGGCACGGGCCTGGCCGAGGGGCTGGCCGAGCCGTACGTGGGCTCGGCGGCCGTCCCCGCCCGGGTCCCGGGCTGGTCCCTGACCGACCTCCCGGCCCCACCGGACCACGCCGCCGCCCTGGCCCTCCGCACACCCTGACGCCCCCCACCCACCCGCCACCCGACACCCCCTGACGGCCCGACAGCCCGGCGGCCGGGCGGCAGGGCCGCACGGGCGGACCCCGACCTCGCCTCGCCGCACCGCGCCTGGGCGGAACAGCCCCCGCCGGGCCTCGCCGCGGCGGCGCGCCCGGGTGGGCGGCGTGTCGTGCGGCCAGTCGGCGCACCCTCCGCGCGGGTCCGGCCGGGCGGGCCGAGCATCGGGGCCATGACCGCGATGACCGCCTTGCTCCCGGCCGCCGCCCTGCTGGCGGCGGCCACCGTCCTTCCGACCCCGACCGCCGCGCACGCCGACGGCGTCGACGTGGCCACCGCCCCGTACGTCGTCGTCCTCAAGGACGCGACCACCCGCGCCCCGGCCCGTGCGCTGGCCGCGGAGGCGGCGGAGGCCGGTGACCGGGTCGACGCGGTCTACGACACCGCCCTCAACGGCTTCGCGGTCCGCACCACCGCGGCCCGCGCCGCAGCGCTCGCCGCCGACCCCCGGGTGGCCTCGGTCGAACCGGACACCGTCTACCGGATCTCCGACCCCGTCACCCCGGCCCCCGGCCACCCGGACGGCCACCTCACGAACCGCCCCGCCGACCCGGCAGCCGACCCGGCCGGCGACCGCCCGGCCGAGCGCCCCGCGACCCGGCCCGCCGGACCCGCCTCCAGCCCGGCCCTGGGCGGTCCCGCCGAATCGACCACGAACCGCCAGGACGTCCGCCTCCCAGACCGCCCCGCGGACCCGGCCACGGGCCACCCCGGCGGCCACCTCGCGACCGGCCCGGCCCAACCGGCCACCGGCCCGGCCGCCCAGCCGGCCGCCGCCGACCGGGCCGTCTGGCGGCCCGGCGACGCCCCCGGGAGTCAGGCGCAGGCGCCCTGGCATCTGGATCGGCTCGATCAGCGGGCGCTGCCGCTCGACGGGGCGTACGCCTACCCCGCCACCGGCGAGGGGGTGACCGTGTACGTCGTCGACACCGGGGTCAACACCCTTCACCAGGAGTTCGGCGGCCGCGCCCGCGCCGGCTACAACGCCCTCTGGATGGAGGGCTCCGCCGACTGCAACGGCCACGGCACGCACGTCGCGGCGACCGTCGGCGGCGCCTCGTACGGGGTCGCGAAGGGGGTCTCCCTCGTCGGGGTGAAGGTGGCCGACTGCCGCGGCGACGCCCGGCTCTCGCACATCCTGCGCGGCCTCGACTGGATGGTGAAGGACGCCACCCGGGGCGGCCTCCCGCTGCGCCCCGCCGTCGCCAACATGAGCCTGGGCGGCTCCCGCAGCCCCTCCATGGACGCGGCGGTCATCCGCGCCGTCGCCTACGGCATCACCGTCACCGTGGCCGCCGGCAACGAGGGCCGGGACGCCTGCACGGGCTCCCCCTCCGGGGTCCCGCAGGCCCTCACCGTCGCCGCCACCGACGCCGCCGACCGCCACCCCTCCTTCTCCAACCACGGCCGCTGCGTGGACCTCTCCGCGCCGGGCGTGGCCGTCGTCTCCGCCTGGAAGGGCTCGACGACCGCGCTCGCCCGGGCCACCGGCACCTCCATGGCCGCCCCGCACGTCGCGGGCGCCGCCGCGCTGCTCCTGGCGGGCGGCACGGCGCACAGCCCCGACCAGGTCCGCGCCGCCCTGCTCCGCGACGCCGCCCCGGACCTGATCACGGACCTGCCCGCCGGCACCCCGAACCTGCTCCTCCAGGTGCCGAAGGGAGCCTGAGCACCGGCGGGTGCTCCGCCACCGGTCACCGACCGGTCGGTATCCGATGTCCCATCAGACCGGGTCTGATGGGACATCAATGTCTGTGTGCTTCGCACCCGGGCAATCCATTGACTTCTCGGCACCGCGACGCGTCAATGACGGCCATCCGCACCGGCTCGGCCTCCCCGCACAGCGGGTGGGGGGAGGTGTTCGTCATGACGAAGGAGTCGCGACCCTGTGAGTACGAGAACGTATCGACGAAGAGTGCTGGCCGGGGCGGGCGCCCTGTCCCTGGCCCTGACGGGCGGCCTCGTGGCCCTGACGGGGCCGGCGCAGGCCGCGACCAAGACCACTTCCGTCCCGGTGAAGTGCGTCGCCCCCGCCCCTCAGCCGGGCGCCAACGGCAACCAGGACTACACGATCACGGTCCCGGACACCGCCAAGGCGGGTGACACCGTACCGATCACCATCGACCCGGGCGAGACCCCGGTCATCCCGATGTTCACGATCGACACGGTCAACACCATCAAGGCGAAGCTGCTCGTCGGAGGGGTCGCCCAGACCGTCACCAGCCCCGCCGTCCCCAGCCACCAGGAAGCCAACAAGAAGTCCGACCCGCCCGCCTTCTCCGGCACGGTCAAGATCCCGGACGGCAGCGAGGGCACCACCGTCCAGATCACCATCGACCAGGTGGTCACGGACGCCGACCTGGGCGGCACGGTCTACACCACGACCTGCACCCCGGACCCGCGCCCCAGCGCCTCCGTCGCGCAGATCGCCGTCGAGGCCCTCCCGAAGGACCCGGTCACCACGAAGCTGACGCCCAACAGCGGCAAGGCGGGCACCGCCGTCGTCGCCACCGGCGCCAACTTCGCGGCCGGACCGGTCACCTGTTCCGCCCTCCTCGCGGGCGCGGCCACCGGTGACACCGGCACCGGCTCGGCGGACGCCTCCGGCGCCGCCACCTGCAACATCACCGTCACGAAGAAGGCCGACGCCATCAAGATCGACGGTTCGGTCCCGCCGGCCAAGCCCTTCGTGTTCGTCGAGGAGCAGGCGGGCGTGAAGAACCCGGTGGACGTCGAGGTGCTGCCCGGGCCGCTGGCCCTCGGCCCGAAGGACGGCCAGCCCGCCGTCAGCTTCGGCTCGGTGACCATCAACGGCAAGGCGCAGTCGGTGTTCGGCGCGTTCAACGCGGCGACCGTCCAGGACTTCCGCGGCGGCACCCTCGGCTGGGACGTGACGGCCACCCGTACGCCGTTCCTGAACCAGACGACGGGCCACTCCATGGCCAAGGCGCAGATCGGCATCCAGCCGTCCTGCACCGTGACCAACCCGGACAGCCCCAGCACCTGCACCGCGGGCGCGCCGGGCGCCATCACGGAGACCCCGATGAAGGTCGCCTCACAGGCGGCCGGCGGTGACGAGCTGACCGGCGGCGAGTTCGCCGTGGGCGGCGCGGCGATGCTCCAGCTGCCGCCGTTCATGTTCGCCGACACCTACCAGTCGGTCGTGACCTTCTCGATCGCCTGACCCGTACCGCAGCCCCGGGGTGGTGCGGCGCCCGGGCG